>JANNQE010000122.1:0-8847 GCA_031441625.1 Planctomycetia bacterium | reverse complement strand
GACACCTCGGCGGGTGAGCCGATTGTAACCGCACGGGGAAGGGGAGGGGCAACCACTTCCGGCGCTCGCACGTTCGCGGCGATCATTACTTCTGTACCACCTCCAGCTTGGCGGCCCCTTCCACTTCGGCCTTCGTCGGCGTGGCCGGCAGCTCGGCCTTCATGCTCAGGTACACCACATAGCAGATGCCGCCGAGGGTCCACTCGATCACCCGCAGGGCCAGTCGCCCGGTCAGGCCCACCACCCGCCCGCCGCCCGGCCGGATGATGTCGTACAGCCCGCCGAACGAGAACTCGGCCACGCCCAGCCCGCCGGGCAGGGGGATGACCGCCTGCACGATGAACCCGATGGGCGCGATGACGATGTGCTCGGCGAACGTGCCCAGCATGGCGAGGTCTTTCGGCGGGTACACCTGCACGGCGAAGTTGAACAGCAGCATCATGAGCAGGTGGCCGACGGCCGACAGCCCGATGCCGGCGAGGATGGCCTTCGGCCGGCGGCGGTATCGCAGGCCGGTCTCGAACAGTTCGGCCAGCGTCGGCCCGACTTTGCGGACGCCCTTCAACTTGGCGTCGATCCGCTCGGCCGCCGCCGGCTTCACCCACCCCAGCCCGACGTACCCGAAGGCCACAACCGCCGCCGCGATGGCACTGCCGATGATGATCCACTGGAGGGTGGTGTTGTTGCCGATCTTCTCGTTCCCGCTCAGCCACATCGCCCCGCCGACGAACCCGCCGAACACGAGCAGGCCGAACAGCCCGAGCGCGCGGTCCGCCACCACCGTACTCACCGCCGCCGCCTTGCGGTCGGGTTGCCCCTTCGCGATGAAGAACGCCTTCACCAGATCCCCGCCGATGGCACCCGGCAGGAACGTGTTGTAGAAGGTGCCGACCATGCCCAGCCGCACGGCGTTCCGGAGGGTGAACGGCAGGTCGAGCGCCCGCACCAGCACGAACCACCGCACGTACTGCGACCCGACCACCCCCGCACACAGCAGCCCGCACAGGGCGAACGCCCCCCAGTTGGGCGCAGATTGAAGCAGCGAGCCGAGGCCGGGTTGCTCGACCTTCGCGCGGCCAGCGTCGTCCGTCGCCACCACCCAGGCGTCGCCGTCCTTCAGGTGTTTCCCGTCCGCCCCCTTCAGGTACTCCGGCTTGTCCGCCCAGTTCGACTGGATGACGAACACCAGCAACGCGACGCCGATGACGTACTTGATGATGCCGGTCCAGGATCGCTTCTTCTTCGGCTCGACGGGTGCGGTCACGGCGGGAGTCCCATTGTCGGAAGGCGGTATTGTGGGCAACCGCGGCACGGGCGGGAAGGGCAAGTGAGCGAGGAGCGGTTCCACAAAACGGACACGGATGAAGAGGATGAAAGCAGGGATGCGGAGGATCAGAGCACAGAATTGTTCCGTCTGATCCTCTTCATCCCTGCTTCTCTCCGTGTCATCCGTGTCCCGCTCTGTTGGGCCTGTTTTCGCTTCTCTCACCGCACCTTCCCCGCCCAGCCGCCCGCTCGTACCATGCGTTCACTATGCTCCGCGAACTGTCCGTCTCGAACCTCGCCCTCATCGAAGACGTGCGGGTGGAGCTGCACCCCGGCTTTTGCGCCTGGACGGGCGAGACCGGGGCGGGTAAGTCGCTCCTGCTCGGCGCGATCGGCCTGCTCCTCGGCGAGCGCGGGTCGGCCGACCTCATCCGCGCCGGGCAAGAGGAGCTGCGTGTCACCGGGCGGTTCGACCTGTCCCGCCCAGAGCAGAAGGCCGCGGCGAAGGAGATGTTGCAAACCGACATCACCGACGACGAACTCATCCTCACCCGCCGGCTGGCTCGCTCCGGCCGCAGTTCCGCACTCGTCAACGAAGTCCCGGTCTCGGTTACGACCCTCCGCAAGCTCGGCGAGATGCTGGTGGACGTTCACGGCCAGCGGGAGAGTTACTCGCTCCTTCAGCCGGCGTACCAGCTCGAACTGTTGGATGCGTTCGGCAAGCTGACCGACCAGCGACAGGCCTATGTCAGTGTCGCCGAGCGGGTGCGGGAGCTGCGGCGGAAGCGGAAGGAGTTGACCGACCACCGCACCACGCGGCAGCGGGAGTTACAACTGGTGCGGTTCGAGCGGGAGGAACTCGACGCGGCGAAGCTGCTGCCGGGTGAGCAGACGAAGCTTCAGCAGGAGCGGGAGCGGCTGTTGAACGCCCAGGAACTCGCCGGGTTCAACGCCGGCGTGACGGCCAAGTTGAGTGAGGACGAGGGCAGTGTGGTCGAGGTGCTGACGAAGCTCATTCGCCAGGCCCACCAGTGGGGCCGACTCGACAAGCGCATCGAAGAGGTGGCGAAACGGCTCGACACGCTCAAGCCCGAAGTGGTGGAACTGGCCGAGACGTGCCGAGACCTGAGCGAGAGTTTCGAGGCCGACCCGCAACGCCTGGACGAGATCGAACGGCGGTTGCAGCACCTGAAAAAGCTGGAGTCCAAGTACACCAAACGGATCGATGATCTGATCGCGTACCACGCCACGCTCGCCGCGAAGGAGAAGGAACTTCAGCAACAGGAAGACGACCTGAGCGGCATCGACGGGCAACTGAAGACGGCGTTCGCGGAGTTGAAGGACGCCGCCGCGACACTGAGCAAGGGGCGGGCGAAGGTGGCGAAGAAGCTGGCCGCGGAGGCGCAGAAGCACCTCGCGGATTTGGGGATGCCGAAGGCGAAGCTCGACGCCGAGTTGACCCCGCTGCCGCTGACCGACACCGATGACGTGCCCGCGGCCGGGGCGGATCATTTGGAACTGATGCTGACGGCCAACCCCGGCGAGCCGGCCCGCCCGCTACGGAAGGTGGCCAGCGGGGGCGAGATGAGCCGCACCATGCTGGCACTGAAGACGGTGCTGGCGGCGCACGACCCCGTCCGCACTCTGGTGGTGTTCGACGAGATCGACGCGAACGTCGGCGGGCGGCTCGGCGACGTGCTCGGCCAGAAACTGGCCACCCTCGGCGACTCGCACCAGGTGCTGTGCGTCACGCACCTGCCGCAGGTGGCCTGCTTCGCCGCCTACCAGTGGACCATCCGCAAGGCCAGCACCAGCAAGAAGACGAGCACCACCATCACCCCGCTCACGACGGACGACGCCCGCGTCGAAGAACTCGCGCTCATGATGCGGGGCGACGCCAAGACCGACACGACGCTGAAGGAAGCGGCCGAGATGCTGAAGGCGAGCAAGAGGGGGAGATGAGTGTAGGGTGGGCCGCTCTCTCCGAGAGCGGCATCGGAACCGACTCTCGGAGAGAGTCGGCCACCCTCACCGACGGCGACGGCATGGATTCGGTTCACCGGGTGCGGTATCCTGCACTGACCCGCGGAGGTGTTGCCATGAGTGCGGTCGCGTTCGACACGTTGGACGACCTGTTGGAAAGCCTCGGCGGCATTTCTCCACGTCGGGTGCTGCTCAAACCCACGCCCGGCACCGCCACCATCAAGGACGTGATCCGGCACGTGGACGGGCCGAGAAAACGACTGGTGGAGTTGATCGACGGCACCCTGGTGGAGAAGCCGATGGGATTCGCCGAATCGATGGTCGCTACCGAACTGAGCGGTCTTCTCCGAAATCACCTCGTCGCCAACGGCCGCCCTGGAGTGCTGACCGGTGAGGCCGGCACCATTCGCGTGCTCGAAAAGTTCGTCCGCATCCCCGACATCGCCTACACCTCGTGGGACCGGATGCCGAACCGCCGGGTGCCGGTGGCGAAGGTGCCGGAGGTGGTGCCGAACTTGTGCGTCGAGGTGCTGAGCGAGAGCAACACGGTTGCCGAGATGACCCGCAAGCTGAAGGAGTATTTCGTCGCCGGGGTCGATCTGGTCTGGTTCATCGACCCGGACGAACGGAGAGTGCGGGTGTTCACCTCACCCGACGACGTGACGACGCTGACCGCGAAAGACACGCTCACCGGCGGGGCGGTACTGCCGGGGTTCGCCGTGCCGGTGGCCGAGTTGTTCGCCGGGTTGCCGGCAGTGAAGAAGACGACCGCGAAGCCGAAGGGGAAGAAGAAGTAGCGGGCGGCTCGCATCCCGATGCCCCGGCGGGTACGATAGACATCGTTAGGAGAAGAACCCCGCGCGGGAACTGACATGATGCAGGATAAGTACCAGTTCTTCGGTGGTCCTTACGACGGCCATGTCGTCGATTGGCTTGCGCTCAACTCCTACTCCACCCTCATTCCGTTCCAGGGTGATTTCGGCGTTCGTGAATTTGCGATCGTGCCGCCGCTGGATCGGTGGGGACAGCCGGCCAGCGGGGCTGCCGACGATGAGCCGTCATATGTGTACGAGCGGGTGAACCGACCCGATGGCGTGGGATTCGAGTTGCGGAGTCGCCGGGCACTCGACGAGGCTTGGCGACAGACCCGACTGAAAATCGACCCCCGCGCCAAATCGGCCCTGCTCGCCCTCCCGGACGACATCCGGCAGGCGGCTGTCGAAGCGCTATGCGACCTCGACCGCAAGTATCCGCAATTCTGGCCCGCTGACAGCGCCCGGAAAATCTCCGACGCACCGCTCTACTTGGTCAACCTCCCCAAAGACTACCGGGCGTTCGTCCGCGTCACCGGAACCGGGGAACTCGAACTGGCCGACATCGCCCAGGAAGAGACCATTCGGTGGTTCGTCGAGCATTACCACAAGGCGGGAAGGGCGGATGAAGCGGTTCGATGAGATCGTCTTCGACTACGAACTCTTCCGCGTCCAGTTGGCCGAGTTCCGCATTCGTTCCGCAAACACAGAGGTGGAGGATGACTCTCGAACACCGTTTCGGGCAGCGGTTGCAAGAATCCGTCGACGAGTCGAAGAGGCACGGCTACAACCCGATCCGAATCATCGACATGTTGAGGAGCAACACGGCTGTGGAGGTTGCCAAGAAACTTGTCCTATCGGGGCACATCCAGTCAGGGCTGAAAAAAACGGTGGCAGAGAGCCGTGCGGAACTGGCTATCGAGTCCATCATGCTCGATCCCGAGTTCGTGACTTTGTTCACGAGTGAGGAACTCGAGGCCGCGCGTTGGCGACTGGCCCAGGCCAACTGACGAACCATCAGTGAGGTGACTGACCTTCAGAAACGGAATGGCAGTCGGAAACCTGTAGCCGCGGAGCGGCGACCGACGTTAGCCAGGGGTGGGGTGAGCCGCAGGCGAACGGAACCCCTGGAACCAATTCGACAACACGACGAAGCCCCGGAGGGGCGACAGAACCGTGACTGTCGACCCTCCGGGGCTTGCTTCATTTCCGCCTGCGTGTCCAGGGGTTCCGTCGCTCGCCTGCGGCTCGCCGACTCCACCCCAGGCTAACATCGGACGCCGCTCCGCGGCTGCAACTCGCCCCCGCACTGGCATTCCCTTCCTGACCGTCAGTAGCTGCGAGCCCCCGCCGGGCGCGAACGCGCCCGGCGGGGCCTCGCGGCGAAACCGCCTCTGTCGTTACTTCTTCACCTCGTACTCGGCGTCGATCACGTCGTCGTTGCCGCCCTTCTTCTCCCCGCCGGGGCTGGCACCGGCCGCACCACCGCCGGCCGCCGCCGCTTGCAGGTGCTGGCCCATCGCCTGCGCCGCCGCGTCGAGTTCCTGGATGGCGCTCTTGATGGCCGACACGTCCGTCCCCTTCACCGCCTCCCGCACCTTGTCAATGGCCCGTTGCAGCGGCGCTTTGTCGGCCTCGCCCAGCTTGTCGCCGGCCTCCCGCATCAGCTTCTCGAACTGGTGCGCCTTCTGCTCGCCCTCGCCCTTCACGTCGGCCACCTCCCGCTTCCGCTTGTCGTCGTCGGCGTGCACCTCGGCGTCCCGCTTCATGTTGTCGATCTCGGCCTGGCTCAGCCCGCTGCTGTGCTCGATCCGCACGGTGTTCGCCTTGCCGGTGCCCTGGTCCTTCGCCGTCACGTTCAGGATGCCGTTCGCGTCCAGGTCGAACGTCACCTCGATCTTCGGCACCCCCTGCGGGGCGGGCAGGATGCCGTCCAGGTGGAACTCGCCGATCTTCTTGTTGTCGTTGGCCATCGGCCGCTCGCCCTGGAACACCTTCACGTCCACGCTCGGCTGACTGTCCGCCGCGGTCGTGTACGTCTCCGTCTTCTTGGTGGGGATGCTGGTGTTCCGCGGGATCATCGGCGTCATGCGGCCGTGCTGCGTCTCGATGCCGAGCGTCAGCGGGGTCACGTCGAGCAGCAGCAGGTCGGACTTGCTGCCGAGCAGCAGGCTGCTCCCCTGAATGGCCGCACCGATGGCCACCACTTCGTCGGGGTTCACGCCCTTGTGCCCCTCCTTGCCGAACACTTCCTTCACCAGTTGCTGCACGCGGGGCATCCGCGTCATGCCGCCGACCATCACCACCTCGTCGATGTCACTCGGCTTCATGCCGGCGTCGTCCAGTGCCCGCAGCACCGGCTTCTTGCAGCGGTCGATCAGGTGCTCGACCATCCGCTCGAACTGCGCCCGCGTGACGCTCAGGTTGATGTGCTTGGGCACGCCGTCGATGGCGGTGATGAACGGCAGGCTGACCTCCGCGGTCGATTGCGTGCTCAGGTACTTCTTCACCTTCTCGCCCTCGTCCTTCAGCCGCTGCATGGCCATCGGGTCCTTCCGCAGGTCGACGTGGTTCTCCTTCTTGAACTCCTCGGCGATGTGGTCGATGAGCACGCTGTCGAAGTCGTCCCCGCCCAGGTGCGTGTCCCCGTTGGTCGACTTCACCTGGAAGTTGGCCACGCCGTCGATCTCGTACAGTTCCAGAATGCTGATGTCGAACGTGCCGCCGCCCAGGTCGAACACGGCGATCTTCTGGTCCTTCCCCTTCTTGTCGAACCCGTAGGCAAGGGCGGCGGCGGTCGGCTCGTTGATGATCCGCATCCGCTGCTTCGTCTTCTGCTTCGTCTTCGGGTCTTCGATCTCCCACTCGGTGTCGAACCCGGCCACCTGCGCGGCGTCGATGGTGGCCTGCCGCTGGGCGTCGTTGAAGTACGCCGGCACCGTAATGACCGCCTTCCGCACGGTGTGCCCGAGGTACGCTTCGGCCGCCTCCTTCAGCTTGCGGAGGATCATGGCCGAGATCTCCGGCGGGGTGAACGACTTGCCGTCCACGTCCACCTTCACCAGGTCGGTGCGGCCGCCGACGATCTTGTACGGCACCAGCTTCTCTTCGCTCTCGACTTCTTCGTGCCGGCGGCCCATGAACCGCTTGATGCTGTACACCGTCTTCGTCGGGTTGGTGACGGCCTGCCGCTTGGCCGGCTCGCCGACCAGCCGGTTGCCGTCTTTGGCGAAGCCGACCACGCTCGGGGTGGTCCGCGCGCCCTCCTGGTTGGCGATCACCTTCGCCTCGCTGCCTTCCATCACGGCGACCACGCTGTTCGTGGTGCCCAGGTCGATGCCGATGATCTTTTCGACGGACATAGTGGGTTCCCTGAGGGGGTTTGGAGTTTTCAGGATTTCAACAGGAAGGACACGGATGCCGAGGATGAAAACCGGGATGCCGAGGATCGGACAAAAAGAATCTTCATTCTGATCCTCTTCATCGCTGCTTGTTCCGTGTCATCCGTGTTGCGTTCGGTTGAAATTCGCCGAAGCACGCCCCGTGCCAGGGGTGGGAACGAACTCACTGAAACCAACGCAACTGCTGCGTGGATAAAGGGTTTATGAAATCAATCTCCCGCTTAAACCATGCCAAAATCGCAGTCCGCTGCCATTTTGTCACGCCACGGGGTGGAACCCGCACACCGCCCGCCTGGGGTATTCAGCAAAACCCCTACACTCGACGGAAAACCTGCAAGCTCTTGGGGTTCGGGTCGGTTGACGGTGGCGAACGATCGGCATAACTTGACTTCATACCCTCTTCGCAACGGCCCCCGATCCGGATCAGGTTCCATGTCGTCGCGCAAATCCGACACCGGCGGCGACTCTGCCGGCAAGCTGCCCAAGCTGCGGGCGGAGATCGACAAGTTCGACCACCAACTGCTCGACCTCCTGAACAAGCGGGCGGCGGTGGCCGCGCAGATCGGCAAGGTGAAGGCCGAGACCGGCGGGGAGGTGTTTAATGCCGCCCGCGAGGAAGAGGTGCTCGGGGCCATCCTGAAGGCGCACAAGGGGCCGCTGCCGGAAGTGACGGTGAAGGCCATCTTCCGCGAACTCATCTCGGGCAGCCGGGCGATCCAGAGTCTGCAGCGGGTGGCGTTCCTGGGGCCGGATTACAGCTACACACACCTGGCCGCCATCGAGCGGTTCGGGCAGAGCGCCGAGTACTCGTCGGTGGCCACCATTCAGGCGGTGTTCGACGAGATCGTGCGGAAGCACGCGAACTTCGGCGTCGTACCGCTGGAGAACAGCACCGACGGCCGGATTGCGGACACGCTCGACTGCTTCGTGCGGAACCCGAGCGTGCGGATCTGCGCCGAGATCCGGATGCGGGTTCACCACCACCTGCTGGCCAACTGCCAGCCGGCGGAGGTGCGGCGGGTGTACAGCAAGGCCCAAGCCCTGAGTCAGTGCCGGCAGTGGCTGAGCAAGAACATGCCGTTCGCCACCACGCACCCGGTGAACAGCACGGCGGACGCCGCCCGGCTGGTGCAGGGGGAGCAGTTCGCCGCGGCGGTGGCCAGCCGGCAGGCGGGCGTGCGGTACGGCCTGAAACCGCTGTTCAGCAGCATCGAGGACTACCCGGAGAACGAGACGCGGTTCGCCGTCATCGCCCTGAACGACAGCCAGAAGACGGGCACGGACAAGACGGCGCTGGTGTTCCAGGTGCCGCACAACCCCGGCAGCCTGGCCGACGTGCTGAACGTGTTCAAGGCGAACAAGATCAACCTGACGTGGATCGAGTC
>JANNQE010000121.1:0-4731 GCA_031441625.1 Planctomycetia bacterium | reverse complement strand
CCTGGCCCAGGCCGACGAGAAGAAGCCGGGCGACAAGATGGAGAAACCGAAGGCACAAGTGAAGGGCGAACCGAAAGCGAACGAGGTGAACGAGCGGACGATCAGCGGCAAAGTGCTGGGGCACGACGGCAAGCCGGTGGTGTCCGAGCTTCGGATGGTCTGGCAGGAAGCCGACCCGACCCCGCTGGGCAAGACCGCCGACGACGGCACGTTCAAGGTGACGTTGCCGATGACGAAGGGCAAGTACGGCGGGTGGCTGGTGGCCACCGCCGCCGGCCACGGGACGGACTTCGTGTCGCACGGTCAGGACTGGAAACCGCAGACGATCACGCCGACCGCCGAGGTCACGCTGAAACTGCCGAAGGAGCGGGCGATCAAGGGCCGCATCCTCGACCAGCAGGGTAAGCCGGTGGCCGGGGTGACGGTGGCGGCGAACAGCGTGACCGCCTACGACTCGGACGCCTCGTGCGACGCCCACATGAAGAAGTGGGCGAACGAACTGTTCCGCCGCAGGGTGCCGCCCGACGGCGACCGCAGCATGTGGGATCACCAGGCGCCGACCGCGACGACCGACGCCGACGGGCGGTTCACCCTGAACGGGTTCGGCGCCGGGCAGTTGGGAACCCTGAAGCTGTCGGGCCGAGGTGTGGCCAACCGGCAGATCGTCACGCTCAACCGCGACGGGTTCGACCCGGAGCCGACGATGAAGTTGACCCACGAGAACGAGTACAAGGAGTTCGGCGGGCGGTGGGTGCTGTTCGGCCCCGACCCGACGGTCGTGCTGGAGCCGGAGAAGGTTATCCGCGGAACGGTGACGGACGAGACCGGCAAACCGCGGGCCGGGGTGACGGTGGCGTTCACCCGCCCGAACAAGCGAGACCTGACGCACGAGTGGACCCAGGCGACGACGGACAAGGCCGGGAAGTATGAGATCCGCGGGGCGCGGAAGCACACCGGGTACATGGTGCAAGTGGACGCCGCACCCGCCGCCGGGCTGTTGCAATGCCAGGGGTTTGCCGACGACACGGTGGGGTACGAGCCGGTCGTCATCGACATCAAGCAGGCGAAGGGCGTCGTCGTCACCGGGCGGGTGACGAACAAGGCGACCGGCATGCCGGTGCTGGCTCAACTGTGGGTGGAGGTGCTCGCCGACAACCCGTTCGTGGACAAGTACCCGCCGTTCATGCACGTCGCGTCGATGTCCGCCAAAGAGAACCAGACCGACGCCGACGGCAAGTTCCGCGTCGTCACCATCCCCGGCCCGATTGTCCTCATGGCCAGCCCGCGAAAGGGCGGCGGCGGTGAGTACAAGCCGGCCACGTTCGACCCGAAGCACCCGGACCGCTTCCACACCCGGTTCGGCGGTCTGGGCTATTACGGGTACGACGGCGCGTACGGGATCGTGCAGGGCAACTGGTGCCGGGTGATCGAGGCGAAGGCCACTGACACCGAGTTGTCAGTGAACGTCGAGTTCGAGCCGGCCACGCGGACACCGCTGAAGGTGACGGACGCGGACGGCAAGCCGCTCGCCGGCACGCACGCCGCCGGGCACTCCCACAAAGACTGGGACACCCCCGTCGAATCGACCACCGACACGCACACCGTGTTCAACCTGGAGCCGAAGACCGAGCGGCTGGTGGCGGTGGTTCACACGAAGCGGAAGCTAGTCGGCACGCTGACGCTGACGGCCGACACCAAGAACCCGGTGGTGAAGCTGGGCGGCGGCGGCAGTGTGACCGGGAAGGCGGTGGGTGCGGACGGCAAGCCGCTCGCCGGGCTGACGGTGCAACTGGTGTACGTCCGCCGCGAGGTGACGGAGGCGGCCGGCGGGTCGAAGCCGTCCGACATCACCACCGACAAGGACGGCGAGTTCCGCACCGACACGCTGTTCCCCGGCCAGGAGTTCCGCCTGTTTTTCTCACGGGGTAAGAAGCGGTTCGGCCCGGACTACGACACCGCCCCGAAGCACAAAGTCGAGAAGCACGGCGACACGCTGAAGCTCGGCGACCTGACACTCGAACCGGCGAAGGAGGAGTGACCCATGCCCGACGACCTGTGGGCGCCCTATGTGCCCGACGACAAAACCCCGTGGGACTTGCCGCGGGTGGTTCACCTGCACCGGCGGGCGGCGTTCGCCGGCACCTGGGGTGAACTGCACCGCGACCTGACCGACGGCCCCGAGAAGGCGGTGAGCCGGCTGCTGAGCGGCACGGCGAACCTGCACGCGGCGAAGGAGTTCGACACGACTTCATCACTGCTGTTCGATGCCGCCGTCACGCAAGGGGAGATCGGCCGGCTGAAGGCCGGCTGGTTCTACCGCTTCCTGTTCGGCCCGCACCCGCTGCACGAGAAGCTCACCCTCCTGTGGCACGACCACTTCGCCACCGCCAACAGCAAGGTGGACGACGCCGGGCGGATGCGGCGGCAGAACGACACCCTGCGGGAACACGCCTTCGCCAAGTTCGGCACGCTGCTGAACGCCGTGGTGCGTGACCCGGCGCTGCTGGCGTACCTCGACGCCCCGACCAACCGCAAGGGGCACGCGAACGAGAACCTGGCCCGCGAGGTGATGGAACTGTTCACCGTCGGCGTAGGCAATTACACCGAAGCGGACGTGAAGGAGGCGGCGCGGGCGCTCACCGGCTGGAGCGTGGACGACGGCAAGTTCGTGGAGCAACCGGAGCGGCACGACGCCGGCGAGAAGACGGTGCTCGGCACGAAGGGCAAGCTCGACGGCACGCAGTTGGTGACCCTGCTGCTCAAGCAGCCGGCCACGGCCGAGCGGCTGGTGAAGAAGCTGGCCCGCCAGTTCTTCGGTGACAACGGGCTGTCAGCGGACGCGGCGAAGCAGCTCGCCGACGGCCTCCGCGAGCGGGACCTGGACATCGGCTGGGCGGTCGGCACCATCCTGAAGTCGCGGCTATTCTTCGCCGATGCGAACGTCCGCACCCGCGTGCTGTCGCCAGTCGAGTACGTCGTCGGCGCGACGCGGGCGCTGGAGCTGTTCGACCCGGCACCGAGCACGCTGGCGATGGCCGACTGGTCCGCCCGCAGCGGGCAGGACGTGTTCGACCCGCCGAACGTGGGCGGCTGGCCGGCGGGCAAGAAGTGGGTTCACAGCCGCAGTCTGATCGCCCGGTCGAACTACGCGGCGGCGCTGGTGAGCGGCCCGGACAGCGGGCGAACGACCGCCTACGACCCGGCGGCGCAGGCGAAGCGACACGGCTTCGGTGTCAAGCCGGCCGACGTGCTGACGTTCCACCACCGCCTGCTGTTCGGCACCGACCCGTCCGCCGACACGCGGACGCGGCTGGAATCACTGGACGCGGCGAAGATGGTCACCGCGCTACTGTCGTCCGCCGAGGCGCAGTTGGGTTGAACCAGATTTTTTCACCGCCGAGGGCACATGAGGGCACATGAGAGGAAGAGAAGTGAGAGTACTCCTCCAATGTCTTCCGCAATTTGTTCTCTCTCGTGCCCTCATGTGCCCTCGGCGGTGAATCCACTTCATTCACGAGGTCGCCATGCTCTCTCGCCGTTCGTTCCTGAAGTCGTCGTCGGTGGTGGCGCTGTCGGCCACGGTGCCGCTGTTCGTGTCGCGGTCGGCATTCGGTGCCAACCGGGACAAGGACGCCCGCGTGCTGGTGGTGGTCGAGATGGACGGCGTGAACGACGCCCTGAACACCGTCGTCCCGCACGCCGACGCCGAGTACGCCAAGCTCCGCCCGCGGCTCAAGGTGGATCCGAAGCGGGTGGTGAAAGTGACGGACGGCGTCGGCCTGCACCCGGCGCTCAAGCCGCTCGACAAGCTGCTCGGGGCCGGTCAGTTGGCCGTGCTGCCGGGCGTCGGCTACCCGAACCCGAACCGCTCGCACTTCGAGAGCATGGCCGTGTGGCACACCGCCCGTCTCGACGAGGCCGAGCTGCGGGGCTACGGCTGGCTCGGTCGGGCGATTGACCCGACCGCCGGCAACCTGTTCGCCGTGGGTGGCGAGGTGCCGACGGCGTTGCGAGGGCGGCGGAGTTCGGCCGTCGCGTTCAAACGGATCGAGGAGGTGCTGCTCACCGACCCGGCCGCGGCGAAGGCGGGGGTGGGCACGGACCCGGCCGACGACCTGCTGGCGTTCGTCCGCCGGCAGGCGACCGACGCGCACGCCGCCGCCGACAAGCTGGCCGCGCTGACGAAGGACAAGGGCGGGCCGAGCTACCCGGCGTCGGAACTGGCCCAGCGACTGAAGGTGGTGGCGAAGTTGCTGAAGGCCGACGTGGGCGCGCGGGTGTTCTATTCCCAGCAAAGCGGGTACGACACGCACTCGCAGCAGACGTTTACGCACGCCGAGTTGTTGGGCGACTTCGCCGGGGCGGTGGCCGCCTTCTTCAACGACCTCAAGGACTCGAAGTTGGCCGACCGCGTGACGCTCCTGAGCTTCAGCGAGTTCGGCCGCACCATCCAGGAGAACGGCAGCGCGGGCACCGATCACGGCACCGCCGGCGCGTGCTTCCTGTGCGGGCCGACGGTGGCCGGCGGGCTGGTGGGGGCGATGCCCAGCCTGACCGACCTGGAGAAGGGCGAGCCGAAGATGACGACCGACTTCCGCCGCATCTACAACGGCGTGCTGACCGACTGGATGAGCCTGCCGGCCGACGACGCGAAGGGGCTGGACAAGCTGAAACTGTTCGGGGCGTGAAGGGTCTTGAAACGAGCCGCGACCGCGAGGGAGCGGGTGATTC
>JANNQE010000120.1:0-1885 GCA_031441625.1 Planctomycetia bacterium | reverse complement strand
GGGTGCAGTACATGGTTTGTAGTCAAGCGGCGGCTCGGTAGCGGGCTTGGCCCGTCTCTCCAGCTTGGCGGCGTTGCCAGAAGGCGGCCATCGGGTCGCCGTCACTCAGCGCATCGGCCCGCAGTTGTAGCATCTCCTCGGCACCCGCCTCCCGCCAGAACTTTTCCGTCCCCTTGACCCGATAGTTGAATTGCTTCACCGCGCTCTCCACATAGCTCGACACGATCGGCAAGCCCTGTTGCCGATACGTCGCGTACCGCATCCGCTCCTTGTGCCGTTGCAAGTAGCCCAACGCCCGACTCACCACCGCCGCCGGGTGCGTCGGTTTCGCGTCCGCCGGCGGTGGTGCCAATTCCACCTGCCGCTGCGCCAACGCGGCGATCACCCGGTCCACCTCGCCCCGCCAGACCCAGCCGATCCAGCGTTCGTAGATCGACCACCCCGCCGCGAACGGACGGCCCGCCAGCGCCGCGTGGAACACGTAGGTCACGGCGTGGATGAAGTCCAAGATCGGCACGAACGACGAGAACGACTGCCGCCACAGCGTCCAGTTGGTCTCCGCCCCGTCGCCCAAAAATGCCTGCCGCGACGCACCGTAGAACCCCAACGACCACGCCTGCTCCGCGACCAGCGGGCCGAACTGCTCCCACGGTCGCCGCGTCGCCACCAGGTGCTTCGTCTGTACCTTGGGCGGTTGCCACTTCGGCGATTCCGGCGCGGCGACCGCCGCCGCCGGCGCGGTCGTCGCCGCGTCGCGCGGTACCGCGCCGCGACGATTCAACTCCTTCACCAACTCCGGAATCCAACGCGGATTCACGAACGATGCCGGCACCTCGGGGCAGGGATCGACCGCGGACACGTCGCTGGTCATCGTCATCAGTAGGCCGATCTTGTCTTCGCGCCAATGCGACCGTTTCGCCGCAGCATCCTCGGCCTCGGGCAGCGCCACATCGTCGTCGAGCACTTCCGGCTCGGCCGGCTCGGCCACTGCCACCGTCCCCGCCGCGGGACGCTCGAAGATTTGCAGGCGACCGCCATCCACCCCCACCACCGCGACCGCCGGCGCAGTCACCCCCGCCGGCACCGCCTTCCGCTGAGTCAAGGGCAGGCCGCGATAGGTCGCGACCGCCGTATCGCGTTCGGCCACCCGCGCAGCACCGACCGCTTTGCACACCCGCCGCGTCTGCGGCGCCGACACCGCCAACTCGGCCAAGCGCGTCAACGCTTGGGCCGCGATGGCGTACGACGTGGTGGTGCTGCCGGCATAGACGATCTTGGCCAAGAGCGCCGGACTATAGCGAGTGCGGTCAATCCCCAGACTCCGGCTCTGCGGGAAAAAAAGACCGCCGGCAATGCGGGCAGTATTCGCGGGGTTCGTCCCAGGCGACGTCGCCGCTGCGGGTTTCCAGCGTTCGCGGCACTGGCTCGGTCGGCGCGTCGAAGGCGCGCTGGCAACTCGGGCAGGCCGTCGCGGTCGCCGGTCGCGGGGTGGCCGCAGCCGCTTGCCGTGCCACGCCGAGTTGCATTAACTTCTGGGCGACGATGGCCCGCACTTCCAAGGCCACGTCTTCCAACTCGGTGAGGGTGGTGCCCCAGGCCGGCCCGTTGGGCCCCCACAGTTCGTCGGCCACCTTCTTGGCCACGCCTTCGAGATAGCGCCGCTGCGCCTCGACCGGCGACGTTGCGTTGGTGTGGTCCGCCATCTTCGTAGCCCTCCGGTTGCCGACCCGAGCGACGCCCCTGATTAACCTAGGCCGAGCGACTTCAGCGAAAAATGCCGCCGCCCGACTGGGCGTGACGAGACGCAACTCCTTCCCCACCTTGCCAACTTCGACCACCGCCGATCCCACCCCAACGGGACGAGCGCAAACCATGTACCGCACCC
>JANNQE010000119.1:0-5288 GCA_031441625.1 Planctomycetia bacterium | reverse complement strand
CACCTGTCTTCCGGCACCTGGGACCGAAGTCGCGTTCAACGCCGACGAACTCCTGGTGTTTCCAGGCTGCCGATCGGGTTCTCGACGTAAACCTATGCCCGACCGAGGCCAAGTACCTGTCGCGTCCAGCGAGAAGTCTCCGGCAGACCGACCTTTTGTCGCCGACCGGAAACCTGAGTCCGGCGCTGAACACGCCGGTGCCGGGCCTGCAATGCCCGAGCGACGGCCGCGGGGGGAAGGTGTGGAATCACCAAGCCGGATACACGTTCGCCAAGTCCAATTACGTCGCCATCTTCGCCGGCGACAGATTCTCCGACCTCGGCCTGGAGGTGGCCGGCCAACTCGCGGCGCGTCGGACGGCATTCAGCCTCAACCGCCGGACGCGACTGTCGGACATCGCGGACGGAACGAGTAACACCGTACTGCTCACGGAGTACTTGACCGGGGAGGGGGCGCAGAACGCCCGCGGGACGCTGTTCAACAACCCCGGCGGGCATCTGGTGTACACCGCTGCCACTCCGAACAGCCCCACCCCGGACGTGCTGCCGGGATGGGACGCCTCCAACTGGTGTAAATCTGGATCCAACTTGCCGAACCAGAACTTACCCTGCGTCGAGGGCAGCGCGGTCATCGGCCAGCACACGCGGGCGCTGAGTACATCGGCCCGCAGCCGGCACCCCGGCGGGGTGATGTGCGTTCTCGGCGACGGGTCGGTCAAGTTCGTCCGCGATTCGATCTCGCACGCCAACTGGCGGGCGGCCAGTACCATCGCCGGCGGTGAAGTCCTCGGCGACGACTGGTGAGGCCGCCATGACCACCGATCCCGCCGTCGAGTCCGCGCTCGACTGCCTCTACTTCCGCTGGCGGGCGTTCCGGGCGGCCGGGCGGGAGGTGTCGCCGGCGGCGCTCTGCCGCGAGCGGCCGGAATTGGCCCCGCTGCTCGCTGAACGCATCGCCGTCGAGGAGTCCGGTGACGACGACGCCACACGCCCGCCGGTCATGTCGGCGGACGACGACGACGCCACCCGCGGCACCACCCCCACCCCGCCGACCGAACCGGATGGCACACCGTCCGCCCACGTCGGGCGGTACGACATCGTGAAGGAGCACGCCCGCGGGGGCATGGGCCGCGTGTCCGTCGCCATCGACACCGAACTCAACCGGCGGGTGGCGTTCAAGGACATCCAGGACAAGTTCGCCGACGACCCGGCCACGCGCGGGCGGTTCACCCGCGAGGCGCTCATCACCGGCCAATTGGAACACCCCGGTGTGATTCCGGTGTACGGGCTGGGCACCGACGCGAACGGCCGGCCGTTCTACGCCATGCGGTTCGTCGAGGGGGAGAGCCTGAAGGACGCGGTCGTTGCATTCCATGCCGCCCCGCTCCGCAAGCCGCCGACGGGCGAACAGGCGGTTGCCTTCCGCGGGCTGCTCAAGCGGTTCGCCGACGTGTGCAACGCCGTCGCCTTCGCCCACAGCAAGCGGATCGTCCACCGCGACCTGAAGCCGGCGAACGTGATGCTCGGGCCGTTCGGCGAGACGCTGGTGGTGGACTGGGGGCTGACCCGCTCGTTCTCCGACAAGTCGGAAGACGCGGCGTGTGTGGCGGGCGACCCGGAAGAGCCCAACGCGGAGGCGACGGCCGTGCGGGGCGATGCCGGCGGCACCCGCACCGGGCAGATGATGGGCACGCCGGCGTACATGAGTCCGGAACAGGCGGCCGGGCAGCTCCGCACGCTCGGCCCGGCGTGGGACATTTACAGCTTGGGCGCGACGCTGTTCCACGTGCTCACCGGCCGCCCGCCGCACGCCGGCAAGCCGATGCAAGAGTTGCTCCGCGACCTGCTGGCCGGCAAGAACCCGTCGCCTCGAACGGTCGCCCCGTGGGTGCCGAAGCCGCTCGACGCGGTGGTGCGGAAGGCGATGGCGTTCAACGCGGATGATCGGTACGCGACGGCACTCGACCTGTCGGCGGAGGTTGATCGCTACTTGGCCGACGAGCCGGTGCGGGCGTACCGCGAGACGCTGGGCGAGCGGGCGCGGCGGTGGGCGCGGCGGAACCGCGGGTGGGTGCGGGCGGGGGTATTCGCCCTGCTGTTCGCGCTCGGCGTGCTGGCCGTCGGGCTGGTGCTGGTGAACCTGGCACGGACGGAGGCGGAGGAGTCCGAGCGACTGAAGGCGGGGGCGCTGAAGCGGGAGGAGACTTCCAACGGGCAACTGCGGCGGGCGCTCGCGAACGAGAAGAAGGAGAAGGAGCGGAGCCGGGTGGCGCTCGACCTGACCACCGACGAACTGCTCGGCAAGCTGCTGGGCAAACTGGACAAACTGGGGCCGGACGACATCGCGTTTCTGAACCGCCTGATCGCTACGTATGCGGAGTTGGCCAACAACCCGGAGGATCAGACGCTCGCCGCCGCCGCCCACCTGCGGATCGGCCAACTCTACCGCCACCTGGGGAACGTGGACGCCGCCGCCGGCCACTACCGCACCGCCATGACCACGCTCGAACCGCTGTCGGCCGACGCGCTGTCGTCCGTGAAGCGGGATCTGGGCACGGCCAAGATGGGGTACGCCCGCACCGCCCTGCTGAGCGACACCGTGGGGGCCGTCCGCGCGCTCCGCGAGGCGCTGCTGGTGCGCGAGGCGGCGTACACCGCCAACCCGACCGACCCGCAGGTGCAGGAGGATTTGGCGGTGGTGCTCCTGAACGCGGCCGAGGTGCAGATGGTCGGCCCGCTGGCCAACGCGCTGAACGCCGAGAAGCAGTACCTGCGGCTGGTGACCCAGTTCGCGGGGGTGATGAACGCCAACCCGCGGGGCGTGCGGCCGGCCGTCCGCGAGGCCATCGCCATGGGGTACGACCAACTGGCCCTGCTGAACGAGCGGAAGACGCCACCGCGGTGGGACGAGGCGTTCCACTGCTACGACCACTCGCTCGGCGTCACCGCCGCCCTCCGGGCCGAGTTCCCGACCGAGCCGAAGTACCGGAACCAGTGGGTGAACGCGATGTCGAATCGCTCGCAGTTGAAGGCCCGCGATGAGAAGTGGAAGGAGGTGGCGGAGGACCTGTCCGCCGCCGCCGCGCTCGGCCGCGAACTGGTGCGAGAGAACCCGTCGGTGCGGGACTACCGGCAGGTGCTGGTGATCGCGGTCATCCGGCTGGTGCAGGTGGTGGCCGAACACCCGGCGGAGGTGGGCGACGACCGGCCGTCCGGCCTCGCGCTGCTGGACGAAGCCTACGGGCACCTGGTGCAGTTGCACACGCGATCCGGACGTGGCACTGTACGCCGACCTGCGGAAGGAACTGGGGGGCAAGCTGGCGGAGGCGTTCGACAAGGCGAGCCGCGGGGCCGACGCGAAGAGGCTGCGGGACGAGTTGAAGAAAGCCTTCCCGTCGAAGCGGTAACGGTGCCCGCCGACGGCCGGCGGCTGGTACACTGACCATCCACCGCCCGCCCGCCGGAGGACTCACCCCGTGACCGACGACCCCGCCCTGGCGACGATGTTCACCCCCATCTCGGCGCTCGGCAGCGGCATGATGGTCGTCCGCGGCCAGTGCTACGAGCGGCCGGTCGAGGCCGAGGCCGTTCGCCGCGCCTTCCCGCAGGCGGTCGGCCTCGGCCCGGCCTGCTGGCTGATCGACGGGCCGGGCACGAAGGTGGTGGTGGTCGAGTTCGGGGCGGTGGTGTACTGGGCGGAGGGTGAGGCGGGGCTGGCGCAGACGGTGGCCGTGACCGAGCGGGCCCTCGACCTGTCGGCGGCCCGCCAGGGGGAGCGGGAGGAACTGGCCGTGCGGGTGGGCGGGGCGGACGACGCGGTCACGTTCCGCGAGGTGCGGCTGAAGCAGTTGACCCGCGAGCACCTGCGGCTGATCTCGGAGGTGGTGGCCAAGTCGGCGGCCCTGCGGGCGGCCGAGAAGGTGGTGGAGGGCACGATCACTCAGAACAGCGGGTCGGTGCGGCAACTGAGCGAGCGGGGGACGATCGCCGCGTCGAGCAAGGCGGTGCTACGGGCGGTCGGGTTCACCCTGCTCATGAAAGAGCGGCTGCTGGCCCGGTTGAACGTGTTCGACGCCCCGCCCGAGACGTGGGACAGCGAGCAACTGCACCGCCTGCACGAGCAACTGCAAGACCACCTGGACTTCCGCCCACGGGCGGCCGGCCTCCAGGCCAAGTTGGAGTACCTGTCCGGCGTGAGCGGCACGCTCCTCGGCTTCCTCGAACACCGCGAGGGCAAGCGGCTGGAGTGGATCATCATCATCCTCATCGTCATCGAGGTGATCTTCTCCACCATCCACTTCTTCGAGCCGAAGTAGCGCCCGTCGTCAGCGGGCGGGGCGGGCGGCGGCCACCGCCTTCGGCAGTTGGCCGACCAATTGGACGGCCACCCCCGCCACCAGCACGGCGAGCATGACGGCCAGCAGGCGGTACGGCGGGCGGCGGCTGTTGGTCGTGGTCACGGCCCGGCCTCCGGGTGGTCTCTCCTGGCAATTCAGTTACTCCGCTCGGGTCGGACAACTTGCCCCATGAAATGTAACAACCGGGCGGGTGGCGCAAGCCGGGTGGTGTCGGGCGTTAAAACGGTAGAATCCCATCCCCGCCCCTCACTGGAGCCTCAGTCATGTCGAACCTGTCCCGCACACTCGCTGTCGCCGCCGTCGCCCTGCTCGGGGTGTCCGTCGCCTCCGCCCAGAACCCCGGCCTGCGGGGGGGTACGGGGGTGCGGACGGTGACCACCGTGTCGCCCGTCCCGGCCATGCAGATGCAGCAAGATCTGGCGTGGCAGAACGCCTTCCGCCAGGCGCGGCTGTGGCAGATGTACAACCCGCCGGTGGTGATCGTGAACAACAACCCGTGGGCGAACTACAACTCCAACACGTGGGCACCGTCGTACTCCGCGCCCGGTTCGATCTGGAACTCGAACACCACCTTCTACCGCAACAACAACCTGAACTGGAACACCCAGCCCGGCCTGTACCGCCCGTTCCGGTAACGGGCCTGTTCTTGATCTTCAGACTCGCAATGCCGGAAGCCGCGGAGCGGCGGCCGATGTTTGCCAGGGGTGGAGTCGGCGAGCCGAAGGCGAGCGACGCAACCCCTGGACAGGATGCGAACAAACGACCAAGCCCCGGAGGGGCGACAGATCATGTGTCTGTCGCCCCTCCGGGGCTTGGCCCATTTTGCCCGCGTGTCCAGGGGTTGCGTCGCTCGCCTTCGGCGCGCCGACTCCACCCCAGGCAAACATCGGCCGCCGCTCCGCGGCGTCCCGCATTGCGAGTCTGAAGATCA
>JANNQE010000118.1:0-2666 GCA_031441625.1 Planctomycetia bacterium | reverse complement strand
TGCGGGCGGGACGCCCGCGCTCCCGGTGCGGTCACTTGCGGTCGTTGTCGTCGTCCGGTGGCGGTCTCACGTCCAGTCCCTTCAACCCCTCGAACACCGAAGGCACCGGCGAGGGCGGCACGACTGGTTTCGGTGGTGGGGGCGGAGCTGGTACCGGCTTCGGTGGCGGAGGTGGCGGCGGTGGTGTCACCAACTCGACCACCGGCGGGGGTGGAGGCGGGGGGGCAGTCGCCTTCTTCAGCTTCGGCGGTTTGACCAACTCGACGGCCGGCGTGGGCGGGGGCAGGTCGGGCGTCTCGCAGTCGGTCGCCCACTCCCGCCAGGCGGCGAACACCCGCTCCCACCGCCGCCCGCGGGCCAGCACTTCCATTCCGGCGACAGTCGACGCGACCGCCGCCACCACCGCCGGCCAGCCGAGCGCCACGAACGACTGCCCCTTCGCCCGCTCGGGCGTCATCCCGCACACCGCCGCCAGCACCCCGCACACGGCCACCGCCGCCACCAGCGGGAACCGCCCGTGCAGCCGGCGGTTCGTCTCGCCCACCCAGGCGTTCGCCCGGCGGAAGTATTCGGCCACGTACCGCTGCGTGCTCAGGTACGGGTCGCCCACCCCGTCGGCGATGGCGGCGGCCCGCTCGGCGTGCTGGCGGCTCTCGCTGCGTGCGGCCTCGGCCCAATCCGGCGGGCGGGCGTCGGACAGCGTTCGCACTCCCCCGCCCGCCCGCAGCCGATCCGCTACCGCATCCACGGTCAACCACACCGCACAGGCGACCGCACCCGCCGCGAACACCGAAGCGATCCAATCGATCACGTTCCCACCCACCGCGCCCCACGTCACGCCGACCAGCACGCCGACGAGCACCCCGACCACGACCGCGGGTGTACTCCACCGAGCGGCGGATAGCGGCGGGGGGGCGGGCAGGGTGGTGTGCGGGCGGGGCATTTCACTCCACCTCCACCACGGCGGGGATGCGCAAGTGGCCGTGGTCGTCCTGCAACCCCGGCCGCAGCACCCGCGTCACCACGCCCGTCATCACCCGGCTGCCGGGGGCGACGGTAATCCACCCGCTCGGCAGGTCGTGGACGTTCACCGGGAAGAACGGCCGCAAGCCGTAGGCGTCGGCGAGCAGCGCGCTCAGTCGGTCGCCCACGTCGGCGGTGGCGTCCGGGTCGGTGTCACGGGCGGCGGTGCCGGCGTCGCCCCAGAAGTCGGAGTACAGGCCGAGCACCGCCTCGCGGAGGTAGTTCCCTTCGGCCGCCCCCCGCAGCTCGGCCACCCGCCGCCGCAGCTCGCACCCCCGCGGCAGTTCTTCGCCCGCCCGCTCCAGTTCGGTGAACCCGACCGGCAGCGGCCCGGCCGACACGTCCACCACCGTCGGGCGAAGCACCTCATCCCCGATGTTGAAACCCGCGCGGTTGCCGCCGACCACCATCCCGGCCGGTGCCGCCGCGAACACGTGCCGCACCGTCACCCCCGTCATGTCCACACCGTCCGCCCGCACCACCGTCAGCCCGCACGCCTCCGCCCACCTGCAGACGAATTCGGCCTCCGCGTCGCCGGGCGAACACTCCTCAATCCACTGGCCCGCCAGCCGAGCCACCCCCGCCGCCTCCGGCGTGCGGCAGAGCTGGCGTGCCCGCCGCCACCGCCCGCCGGCCCACCAGGAGTGCTCGTCGCGGGTGGCATCATACAGTTCGTGGAACGCGGCGAACGCCACTGACACCGGGCCGTCACTGAGCGTCACGCTGCCGTCCGGCCGCACTTCGACAACCGTGTCGAACGGCTCGTCCGTCGTCCGCGAGGTGGCGGTCGGCCAGTCGAACCGCGAGCCGTCCGCCCCCACGGTCGGCCCGTCGCCGTCTGTTTCAACACCCCCGACCGGCGGCACGACGGCCAGCACCACCCGCTTGCCGGAACCGGGCAGCGGGAACGACTCGATCACCAGCCCGTCGGGCGGCGGCTCGTCGAGCAGCACCATCCCGTCGAGGTGGTTGGCGGCGAACCAGCCGTCGGCCCACCGGCGGACGTGCCCCCACACCTGCGGGTCGCTCGTCCGCTGGGTCAGGTGGTCGAGCGCCACGCACAGCACCCCGGCGGCGGCGCGGGGGTCGGCCGGCCACCCGTTCAACTTCGTGTCGAAGTGCTCGAACACGTGCCCGAGCGGGCGGTCGGCGAGGGCGTGCAGCAGCCCGCGGCAGGCGTCGGACAGGCCGGCGAGGGTGGCGTCGAGTTGCACCAGTTGGGCGGTCGGCAGGTCGGCCGACCAGCCGGCGAGGACGGCGGTCAGTTGGGCGACGATGCCGGTCGGCGTGTGGGCGGCATCCAACCGCTCGGCCAGTTGAACCAGCCGCTCGGCCGCTTCCGTCAACAGTTCCGTCGGCCAGTTGCCCAGCCACCCGCCCTTGCGGGTGCGGCACCGCTCGGCCAACTGCCGGCTCCGCTCGGCGAGGGTGGCGTCGGCGGTCGGCGGCGGGGCGACGAGGGTGGCCCGCACCCCCGGCCACGACCGCACCAGATCGGCGCGGTTCAGCAGCCGCCGCACGCGGTCGGCCGACGGGCCGGTCGGCGCGCGGTCGGCGTCCCGCACCCGCTCGGCGAACCGGGCGAGCGTGCCGGCGTCGGTGGCGGCGATCTCGGCGTCGAGCATCATTTGGTTCCCCTCTCC
>JANNQE010000117.1:0-9056 GCA_031441625.1 Planctomycetia bacterium | reverse complement strand
GGGCAGCAGCGACAGCACGCGGTCGACCGGCACGGCCTGGATCAGGTTATCGGTGGCGTGCGTGGTGCCGTCGCGGTGGTGGTGGTCCAAAATCGGGTGGGTCGCTCTCTCCGAGAGCGACTCTGAACCCGACTCTCGGCTAGGGTGGGTCGCTCTCTCCGAGAGCGACATCCGAACCGACTCTCGGAGAGAGTCGGCCACCCTAACGACCCCCGCGTTCTCGCGCAACGTCACGCCGTACTTGTGCAGCCAGCCACGCAGCTCGTCGCCATACAACTCGGCCAGCGGCACCGTCGGCACATGAACGGTGAACGCATCGCGGTGCCGCACGAACCCGTCGCGGAACACCTTGCGGGCGTACTTCAACCCCACCCGGTCCACGGTTTCGTTCAGCGCGCTCGTCAGTACCACTCCCCAGTAGCGATCAATGGCGCGGGCCGATTGGCCGTGTGATTTCAGCCACTCCCGCAACGGCGGGTCGGCGTCGGGCGGTTCGGCCAGCATCCGGAGCAGTGCGTACCCGATGCGAATCTTGTCGCCCGCGGTCAGGTAATGTGCCGCCGCGAGCGCCCGGCCGAGGTGCAGCGGGGCAGGCCACGGGTCGGCTTTGAACCGGCTGACGCGGCCGTCGGGAGTTTGAAAGTACAGCGTCGGCTGCGGGGCGAGAAGTTGACGCACGCCGACCACGTCGCACAGGTGGTGGAAGTTGGTGCAGCACCCCATGCTGACGTGTTGGCAGGCGTCGATCACCTGCCCGCTCGCCGGGTCGGTGAACGACGACGCACGCCCGCCGAGCCGCTGCCGGCTTTCCAGTACCGTGACGGCGAACCCACGCGGGGCGAGCGCCACCGCCGCCGCAAGCCCCGCCAGTCCGCCGCCGACCACCGTCACCCGGTCCATGTGTACACCGTCGCTCGTGCCAGCAGGGTCAACTTCGCCCACCGCGAGATCCGCACCCGTCGTGTGAGTACGCCCGGCCCGGTGGCGGCCACCCGCTCCAGCAGCCCGCGGTACGCCCGGCTCATCAGGGTGAACACCACCCGGCCGTGCGGCGACAGCAGTGCCGCGAGTGGTTCGCTCTGCTGATACAAACCGCGAACGCGGTCGGTTTGAAACCGCATCAGTTCGCGGAACTGCGGGGTGTCGCCCCACTGGTCCGGCGGGCAGTCGAAGCGGGCCAGTTCGTCGGCCGGCAGGTAGACCCGCCCGGCGGTGCGGTCTTCGCCCAGATCGCGGAGGATGTTGGTGAGCTGGAACGCCAGCCCCGCGGCCTCGGCGAGCGGTTCCACTTGTTCCCACGCCGTGCCGGGCTTCACGCCCCAGATGCGGACGCACGCCAGCCCGACCACGCCCGCCACCTGATGACAGTACCGTTTCAACTCGTCGAACGTGCGGAACGGCTCGCCCGACAGGTCGCGCTCGCCGCCGTCGATGGGGGCGGTCAGTTCGTCGGTGGGAATCGCGTAGGTGCGGGCGGTGTGGAGGAGGGCGGCGTGCGTGCGGTGCGAGTAGACGCCGTTCAGCGCGTCGGTCAGTCGCGTTCGCCACTGACCGAGTGCGGCGCGCTTCGCGGTCTCGTCACCCGGCCCGTCGGCCAGATCGTCCGTCAGCCGCAGGTAGGCATACAGGGCGTGCATGGCGTCGGCCTGCGGGCGGGGGAGCAGGCCGAAGGCGAAGCGGAAGGAGCTGCGGGCGCGGGCGGACAGGCGGCGGCAGTGAGTCATGGACGATTGCAGACTGGCGACTGCCGCTTGCGTGCGGGGGCGGAGGGTGTCAGCCATGAATCGACACTCTCCAGTCGTCAATTCCCGAACGTCACCCGCACCGGCTGGCCGGGGCGGAGGGGCGGCTTGCCCGCCGGGGTCGGGTCGGCGATGTCGATGACGCACTCGAGCGCCCGCGTCGGGTTGCCCACGAGTGCGTCCGCCCCGAACCGCTTGGGCAGGAACGCCCCGCTCACGCGGCGGGCCGTGCCGGTGTACGTGTCGTTGAACTTCTCGCCGGCGAACACCGTCACCGGCTTGCCCACGTACCCGTCGATCTTGTGGGCGAACTCGGCCTCCACCTCGGCCCGCACCACCCGCGGGCCGGCCGGCACCAGGTACATCATCGGCGTGCGAGTCGCCGGGCCGACGGCCATGCCCTCGCTGACCGTGACCTGCTCGATCACGCCGGCCACTTGCGCCTTCAGCTTGAACGCCTCGATGACGGCGGTCGCCTCGGCGACGGTCGATTTCAGCCGGAGGACGGCGGCGTTCGCCCGCTGCGTGTCGGCGTCAAGGAGCGGGGCCGCCGCCGCCGCCTTCGTCTGCACGGCCTTCGCCGCGGTCACCCCGATCGCGGTCAGCCGGACGGCGGCCTCGGCCTTTTGCAGGTCGAAGTTCTCCTTCCGGCGTGTGGCCTTCTCGTCCTCCGTCAGCAGGCGGTTCAGGCTGAAGTCTTTGACCGCGAGCGCCCGCTCCAGTGTGTCCTTCACCACGTCGCGGATCTGCCCGGCCGTGTCGTGCTCCTCGGTCGCCTTCTTCACGCCCAGCTTCGCCTGCTCGACCTCGTGCGGGTGCAGCTCGGCCTTCTGGCGGGACTGATCCGCCACCCACTGCGCTTCGAGGACGGCGTGTTCCGCCTGCACCTTCTTCTCGACCACCGTGGACGCATCGAACTCGACGAGCACGTCGCCGGGCGCGACGGTCGCGCCGTCCTTCACGTGGACTTTCTTGACGGTGAGCGATGCCATACCGGGCACGCCGGGCGGCAGCAGGGGCAGCACCCCGCCGGCGGTGTCGACGGTGCCGACGACGGTCAGCCCGCCGGCCGAGCCGGTGGCGGCCGGGGCGGCGGGCTTGTCGCCGTTGGCCGACGACGGCGGGCTGTTCAGCCGGGCCGCCACGAGGCTGACGGCCAGCAGGGCCACGCCGAGCACCCAGGGGAGAGTTTTCCAGCGGCTCATCGGGCGACCTCCGACGGGGACGACGGGCCGGCGGCGGAGAGCGGCACCGGGGTGGTGTGTTCGACGGTCAGGTGGCCGTCGTCCAGGTGGTAAACGACGTCGGCGAACGGCCGCATCCGCTCGTCGTGCGAGACGACGAAGATGCTCGCCCCGCGGGCGTGGGCGGCGGCCCGCAGCAGTTCGACCACCCGCCGCCCGTTCTCCCAGTCCAGCGCGCTGGTCGGCTCGTCGGCGAAGATGAACGTCGGCTCCTTCACCAGCGCCCGCCCGATGGCCACCCGCTGCTTCTCCCCGCCGCTCAGTTGCGCCGGCTTCTTGGACTTCTGCGCGTCCATGCCCAGGCGGTTGAGCATGTCGGTGCTGCGGGTGCGGGCGGCCGTGTCGCCCAGCCCGCTCCCCCACTTCAGCACGATCTCCAGTTGCTGGAGGGCCGACAGCGCCGGGAACAGGTTGTACCCCTGGAAGATGAACCCGGTGTGCCGCAACCGGAACTTCTCCATCTGCCCGTCGGACAGTTGCCACAGGTCGGACTGGATGCCGTCCTCGTTCACCAGCACGCTCCCCGCGTCCGGGTGCAGCAGCCCGCTGAGCACGGCCAGCAGGGTGGACTTGCCCGACCCGCTCGGCCCCATGAGCAGGGCCAGTTGCCCCGAGTACAGGGTCATCGACACGTCCCGCAGCGCGAACCGCCGGGACGCGCCGTCGCCGAACGACTTGAACAGCCGCTCGGCGACGAGCACGGGGGTCGGCGGTCGGCGGTGCGCGGACATCTCTTCCCTTGGTCAGTGTCGCCCGGCGGATGGTTTCGTTCCACCCCCACCCACCCCTCCGCGAAACCACGACCGAATCGCGGAACCATCCGACATTTC
Source organism: Planctomycetia bacterium (assembly GCA_031441625.1). Taxonomy (GTDB): domain Bacteria; phylum Planctomycetota; class Planctomycetia; order Gemmatales; family Gemmataceae; genus JALHQU01. The sequence continues at coordinate 5,240 of JANNQE010000117.1, read as the reverse complement.
GACGTAAGCCGAGAACCGATAAGCGGTTGCTTGATTCCGCCGGACCGACCGCCCGCCCGAAACCAAGCCCACACTTCATCGTAACAGGCTGATCGGCTCGATCTTCCGCACGCTCCGCAGGGCGAACAGCCCGCTGAACAGGGCCGTGCCGATGGTCACCACCGCAGCCCCGCTCATCACCTCCCACCGCAACACCACCTTCGCCCCGCCGGCGGCGGCGGCCTGCGCCAGCAGCCACACCACCGGCACGGAGGCCATCACCCCGAACACCCCCACCCACCACGACTGCGCGATCACCAGCCCGTAGATCTTCCGCCGCGGGATGCCGAGGGCGAGCAGGGTGGCGAACTCCTTCGCCGACGCCATCGTCGCCGAGTAGAGCGTCTGCGCCGTAATCACCGCGCCGACCATCAGCCCGAGGAGCGCCGCGTACCCGATGGCGATGCCGGCCTTCGTCCGCGTCAGCCAGTACCAGCGGCAACTGAAACTGAACTCGTCGGTCGTGTACACCGACATCTCCGGGTACTCGGCCCGCAGCTCGGCGACGATCTCCTTCGCCCGCCGCGGCGACTCCGCGCGTGCCAGCAGGTAGGTGCAGTGGTCCGGCTGCACGAACCCGACGAGCAGCTTGCGGGCGGTCGTCTCCGAGCAGACGATCCACGGGGCGGCGAGGCTCTTCATCCCCTTCACCGTGCCCACGAGCGTGACCTCCACCCCACTGATCTTGGCCGTGTCGCCGGGGCCTTTCAGGTGCAGTCGGCCGAGTTCGGACTCGTCCACGACGACGCTGTTCGGCAGGGTGAGGGCGGTCCGCATCTCCGGCGTCAGCACGTCGGGCGCGCCGGCGGCGTCGGGTTCCAGGCTGCTGCCGAGGACGAAACACCGCTCCATGCCGCCGTCCGGCCGGGTCAGGTTGGCGTACATGGCGATGTACACTTCCGGCTGGCCGATCAGCCCCTGCTTCTCGGTCAGCCGCGGCATGTGCTGGTTGATCGGGATCTGCACGCCCAGGTCCACGCTCTTCACGTCCTGCGACCCGACCCACAGGTCGGCCGACGTGTGATCGACCGGCACGCTGGTGATCTCGAACAGGCCGAGCAGCAGCCCCACTTGCAGCACGATGAGGACGGCGCTGAACGCCACCGCCCCGACGCCGGCGGCGTACCGGGCCTTGTCGTGCCACAGCGTTTGCAGGGCGTAACTCATTTCTTCGCCCCGGAGGGGCGTTCCGGTTGTAGCCTGGGGCGGAAGCCCCAGGACCAGCATCATTTTTCCTAAGCCCCGGAGGGGCGTCCGGTCGCCGCTCCGCGGCTCGTGTGGTCGGTGGTTTCACCTGGGGCTTCCGCCCCAGGCTACATCCGACCGCCGCTCCGCGGCTCACCCGCTCACGCCGCCCACGTCTGGCCGGTCGCCGGCGTGACCGCCGCCGTCGGCAGGTCGCACAGCCCGCCGCCGACGTACAGGTGGTGCCACACCTGCGTCGCGGTGACGGCCGTCAGGCCCATTTCCAACCCCACGCGGGCGGGGGTCCGCCGCATGGTCGCCAATTTCGCCTTCGCCCGCAACACCGCCTCGGCGTCGAAGTACCCGCTCTTGCGGAGCGACTCGGGTGAGAGCACCTGACCCACCCACGCCTCGGCGGGGGCGTTCGCCCCGCCCTTCACCCACGAGTCCATCGGCGCGCGGAACATCAGCTTCTTCCGCCACGCGACCGCCTTCGGCAGCCACCGCTCGGCCACCTTCCGCTCGACGTACTTGTCCTTCAGCAGCCCGCGGAGCTTCCACCGGGGGTGCAGCTTGGCCATGAAGTCCGTCACCCGCTCATCCAAAAAGGGGTAGCGGGTTTCCACGCTCTGGCTCATGGCCACGCGGTCGCCCTTGCTGGCCAGCAGGTGCCCCGGCAGCATGATGCGGGCACCCAGGTACATCTGGCGGTGGAACGGGTGCCAGCGGTGCAGGTCGGGATTTAACTCCAAGTCTTCGTAGGCCGAGCGGCCGAGGGCGAACGCCTTCAGCTCCGGGGTGAAGAACCGCAACTTGTTCAGCGACATCATGCCGTACACGTCCACCCACCCGTTGTGCCCGCCGAGGGTCTTCCGCACCTTCATCACTTCGCGGATCGGGTAGGTCGGCTGGCCGGTCGCTTTGAGGCCGAGCGTGCGGGCATAAAGGCCGAGCGGCAGCCCCGGAATGGCGTCGAGCCACGCGCTCATCTTGTGGTACTTGAACCACGGGTAGCCGCCGAGCCACTCGTCGGCCCCCTCGCCGGTAAGCGCCACCTTATACCCGTTCGCACGCACGGCGCGTGCCAGGTGCATCAGTCCGAGGCACGAGGTGTCGATGACCGGGAACTCGGCGGCGCGAATCAGGCTGGGGTAATCGCCCCGCAGTTCGGCATCACCCAGCGGCACCACCACCGGCTGACAGCCCAGGTACCGGGCGGTCTCGAGCGCCTCGCTCTCTTCGTTGAACTCCTTCTTCCCCACGCTCACGGTGAACGTCGGGATCGGCCGGCCGAGCGCCTTGCACGCCATCGCCACGACCAGACTCGAATCGACGCCCCCGCTCAGGTATGACACCACCGGCACGTCGGCCCGCAACCGGCGTTCCACCGACGCCATCAGCACCGCCTCGAACTCGTCGATCACCTTGTTCGCGTCGTGCCCGTACTCCTCCTGCCCGCGGTCGGGGTACGTCACCTGCCAGTACGTCCGTTGGGTCAAATCGACGCCCGGCCCCGGCTTCACGTGCAGATATCGGCCCGGTGCGAGGCACGAAATGCCTTCAAACACCGTCGCCGGGCCGGGCATGGCGAAGAAGGTGAAGATGTGGTTCAGCCCGACCGGGTCGGCCTTCGCCGGCACCAGCCCGGACGCGAACAGCCCCTTCATTTCGGAGGCGAACAGCAGCCAGTCGGTGCCGTCGATCCGCCGGGTGGTGTAGAAGAGCGGGCAGATGCCGGCGCGGTCGCGGCCGAGGATGAACTCGTTGGTGCGGCTGTCCCACAGGCAGATGGCGAACTGCCCGCGGAGGTGGTCCCAGATGCCGTGCGGCCCGTGGTCTTCGTACAGGTGCGGAATCAGTTCGGTGTCGGTGTGCGTGCGGAAGACGTGCCCTTTCGCTTCCAGCTCCTTCCGCTGCTCCGGGTAGTCGAACAGTTCGCCGTTGAACACCACCTGCACCGAGCCGTCTTCGTTGCTGAGCGGTTGTTGACCGTCGGCGAGACCCACAATCGACAGCCGCCGCATGCCGAAGTGCAGGCCGGCGCGGTCGAGGTAGCCGTCCTCGTCCGGCCCGCGGTGATAGATGGCCTGGGCCATGCGTGCGACCACCCCCGCCGGCGCTTGCCGCCGAGTGCCGTTCAGGTCGATCATCCCGGCGATGCCGCACATCAGGGGAAGTCCTCGTCCTTCGGTAGCAAGGCGGTCAGATCCCGCCACAGGGTCACCGATACGTCTCCGGTGCCGATCAGTTTCAGCCCTTCCTCCGGTGAAATCCCTTTCCACCGGGCGAGGGCGAGGGCAGCGATGGCCGGCGAACGACTCGCACCCGCACTACACGCCACCAGCGTCGGCACAACGGCCTTCAACAACCCCGACACCGCTTCGACCGCCAACCGGAGCAACCACTCCGGGTTGCCGCCACCATCCACTAGCGGGAACCGCAGGTACACCAACTCGCGGGTCGGTTGCACCGGCGGTTCGTCCATCGCCAGATCGATCACCGCCTCGATGCCCGCTTCGTGGATGCCACGCAGGTCCCGGGCATCCCGTGCGGTGCCGACCCACAGCGGTAAGTCGAGTACGCGACGCAGGGCATTCCCTCCCAACTACACCACCGCCATGGCCAGCACCGCCTTGCCGTCGAACACGGCGCGGCGGGCGAAGGCGGTCATCGTCTTCAGCACCGCCTCCACGCCGGGCGTGTTCCACTCACTCAGCGCGTCCGCTTCCATCCACTTGCGGGCGAGCGGGCGGCGGTCGGCCGCACCCACGCCGGCCAGTCGCGTCACGAACTCCGGGTGGACGCGCCGCACGCTCACCGACCCGTCGTCCGGGTCCGAATCTTCAAACAGCAATTCGGATGCCGGCGAGTCGTCGGGGCGCAGTAGCGCCCAGAGCGCCTCCACCGCCTCGTCGTCCAGGTCGGCGAGGTCGAGGTGCGGCCAGTCGTCGAAGGCGTGCAGCTCGCACACGATCGACGCCACGTCCGCCGCCTCGTCCGGGTCGGCAATGAACCAGTCACTACTCACGGGTCGCACTCCGTTGCGAACCTGCCTGGAACCCGCTCTCGGCGAGAGCGGGCCACCCTACCGATGCCGCTCGGCCCACTTGTCGGCCTTCCGCCGCATGATCCACCGCACCCCGCGGGGCCACACCCGCCGGCCGAACCAGAGCCACCAACTGACGAACCCGACCGCCCGCTCGCGGGTGTTCCGCCGCAGGCTCATCACCACCGCGTCGGCCACCTCGTCGGCTGGCTGCGACCCGTCGAAGTCGAGGTACACCTTGCCGTCGTTGCGGATCAGGTGGCGGGTCAGGTCGTCCGATTTCACCAGCCCCGGCAGCACCAGCAGCACGTCGATGTCGTACCGGGCGAACTCGGCCCGCAGCGCTTCCGTCAGCCCGACGAGCGCGTGCTTGCTGGAGCAGTGCTCCGGCAGGCTGGGAATCCCCGCCCGCCCGCAGATGCTCGCCAGGTTCAGCACGGCCGGCCGGCGGCCGGCGGTGGCGCTGGCCAGCAGGTGCGGCTGACACAGGCGGATCAACTCGGCCGGGACGAAGAAGTTCACCTCCATCACCCGGCGGAAGATCTCCGGCGTGCTGCTGGCGAACTCGCCGAAGCTGGCGATGCCGGCACAGTTCATCAGCACGTCCAGCCCGCCGAACCGCTCGACGGCCGACGCCACCACCAGTTGCCGCTGGAGCGAGTCGGTCAGGTCGGCGGCCACCGCCTCGGCCGACCCGCCGGCGGCACGGATGGACGACACCAGCGAGTCCAACTCATCCGATGAGCGGGCCGTCACCATCACGTTTGCGCCGAGGCGGGCCAATCGCTCGGCGACACGCCGACCGATCCCGCGGGAGGCGCCGGTGATGAGGATGGATCGGCCGTTCAACTCGCGGGGCATCAATGCAGACCAGAAAACACTGAAGTTCCGTGCGGGTGATGATACTCGGAGGTGGCGGGCGGCACCACACCGACGTGTGTGCGGTGGGCCGGTGAGTTTTTTGTGAACC
>JANNQE010000116.1:0-5762 GCA_031441625.1 Planctomycetia bacterium | reverse complement strand
CGGGTGCGTGTGGGTGGCTCGCACCCGCGGCCCTGGCGGGCCGGGTTCGCCTAGATCGCCTCCCCCTTCTTCGGGGTGAACCACGGCGGCGGCTTGCCCGCGTCGGCCACGGCCACGCTCACTCCGCCCGCCCGCAGTTGCGCCGCCACCGGGCTGTTCAGCCGCGTCGTAATCACCATGCGGCTGGCCCGCGCCGCCCCCCGCAGGTGTTCGACCGGCACCGGCACCACCGTCGGCGTGCCGGCCGCGTCGGCCAGCGGGGTGAACCCGGCCCGCACGAACGCCGGCGTGCCGGGGCCGGTGCGGACGGCCCACGCCGTCCCGCCCACCAGCAGCGTCACGTTCCCCGGCAGTTCGCCGTGAACCCACGCCCACGCCACCGTCACCGCCATGCTCAGCGCCGTTTCCAACTTGGCCGCCGAGATCTTGTCCGTCGGCACGCTCGGCACCCACGGGTCGATCACCAGGAACAGGTCCATCGGCGGGGTGCGGTCGTACTCGCGGACGAGCAGTTGGTCCCGTCGGGCCGAGGTCTTCCAGTGAACGTCCCGCGGGGAGTCGCCCTGGCGGTACGGGCGGATGCCCCGCACGTCGCCGTCGGCCGGGGCCGCCCGCCGCATCACCCGCCGCGACACGTCCGTCGCCGCCGTCTGCCGCAGCAGCCACCGCCGCAGCTCGGGCAGATCGACCACGCCGAGCGGGGGCAGCACGATCACGTCCCCGCCGGGGTCGAGCGGGCGGCGGAACTGGATCAGCCCGAACGGGTAGCCGGACACGGCTTCGATGGGCGGCAGCTTGTGCCGCCCGCGGGTGCGGTAATCAATCAGGCCGGTGAACTCGGCCGACTCGCCGGGTGCCAGCCGCGGCAGGAACCACGACCGCGGGGCGGTCGGCCCGGCCTCGCGCATGACCGCGACGGCCCGCGTGCGGGAGCGGTTCCACACCTTGCCGACGACGGTGGCCGTCTCGCCGGCGAACAGCGGTGGGGGCGGGGTGCGGGCGGCGGAGATTTTGGCGGCCATGCGGAACGCGAGGATGGCGTTCACCAGTTGCAGGGCGAGGGCGAGGTAGGCGACGAACGACAGCAGGTTGATGAGCTTCACCCACCCGACGACGGCGATGAGCAGGCCGACGCCCAGCCAGATGACCGCCTCCTTGGTGGCCAGCGGGCGGGGCCATTGCCAGGGCGTGGGGGGCATTGGGGGAACCTGCAGGGTGACTGCTGTCGTGAAAAGAAGGTCGTGCAGACCCATGCCCGCCGCGGAGCGGCGTCCGATGTTAGCCAGGGGTGGAGTGAGCCGCAGGCGAGCGGAACCCCTGGGATCAGCCATCCACATCACCAGCCCCGGAGGGGCGGTAGAACCTGCCTCTGCCGCCCCTCCGGGGCTGTTTCCATTGCACTGTCTGTCCAGGGGTTCCGTCACTCGCTCCGCTCGTGACTTCACCCCTGGCTAACATCGGTCGCCGCTCCGCGGCGGGCGGTGTCCCCCGATGGCATTCCATTACCGAAGGTCCACAGCCCGGCCCCTCACACCGGCACGCGGGTCTTGGCCACGATGTCGGCCACCACCGCGTCGGCGTTGCTCCGCCCGCTGGCGTCGTACCCTTTGGTGAGGATGCGGTGGGCGAGCACCGGCCCGGCCAACTGCTTCACGTCGTCGGGGGTGACGTGCCGCCGGCCCGACAGCAGCGCGTTCGCCTGCGCCGCCCGATAGAACGCCAGCGCCGCCCGCGTGCTCACCCCTAGCGCCACGTCCGGGTGGACCCGCGTGGCCTCCACCAGTTCGAGGATGTAATCGGCCACCGGCGGCTCGACGGTCACGTTCCGCACGGCCAACTGTAGCGCCACGATCTCGAACGGTTGCAGGACCGCCGGCAGCTTGTCCACCGGCTCGCCGACGCGGTGTTGCGTCAGGATCTTCCGCTCCGCCTCGCGGTCGGGGTAGCCGATCTTCACTTTCATCAGGAAGCGGTCGAGCTGGCTCTCGGGCAGCGGGTAGGTGCCTTCAAACTCGTAGGGGTTCTGCGTGGCCAACACCAGGAACGGCGGGCCGAGCATTCGGGTCACGCCGTCGGTGGTGACTTGCCGCTCGCTCATCGCTTCGAGCAGTGCCGACTGCGTGCGGGGCGTGGCGCGGTTGATCTCGTCTGCCACGATCACCTGGGCGAACACCGGCCCCGGTACGAACTCGAACGTGCCCGTGTTCTGGCGGTAGATGCCGGTGCCGATCAGGTCGCCGGGCAGCAGGTCCGGGGTGAACTGGATGCGGCTCAACTTGCAGTTGAGGGAGCGGGCGATGGCCTTCGCCAGCAAGGTTTTGCCCACGCCGGGCACGTCTTCGAGCAGCAGGTGGCCGTCGGCGAGGAGGGCCAGGATGGCGTAGCGGATGACCTCCGGCTTGCCCAAGAACACGCCGGCCACGTTGTCGCGGAGGGTGTCGAGCAGCCGCGACAGGTCGGCCGGCGGCATCGGGTCCGGGGTGGGCAGCAGGGAGGCGTGACCACCCTGCGGGGCGGAAGGCGGTGGGGACATCGGGGACCAAGACGGGTGCGAGCCGGGACTCGGAGAGTATAGGGGGCGGCGGGAAGATGAGAGCGGTTCGGCTGATGTTCGCCGCGACCCACGGGAGCGGATCCCCTCTCCGCTCCCGTGGGCCGCGGCGAACAGGGATTGTCTCACCGCCCCGGCACCATCAGGGTGAACGGCCAGACGAACGCCTGGAGCGTGGTCATCGCCCCGACGACGCACGCCAGGAGGATGCTGTGCCCGATGACCGCCTTGAAGATGTCCGCCTCCTTGCCGATCTGGTTCGTGCCGGCGGTGGCCACGCAGATGCTCTGCGCGTCGATCATCTTGCCCATCACCCCGCCGGTGCTGTTGGCGGTGCAGATCAGGACCTCCGCCTGCGTGCGGGTCAGGTCGGGCAGCACGCCGGCCTCGTGGATCTGCCCGGCGGTGATCTTCTGCAGGCTGCCGAACAGGGCGTTGCTGCCCGCGTCGGTGCCGGTGAGGAACACGCCCAGCCACCCCAGGAGTGCCGCAAAGAACGGGTACGCGGCCCCCGTCTCGGCGAACGCCACACCCAGGACGGCGTCCATGCCGGCGTACTTCGTGACGTAGCTCAGGCCGAGCATACAGGCGATGGTCGGGATGGGGATGCGCATCTGGTACACGGTCTTCTTCAGCACCCGCCAGAGCACGCCCGGTGAGGTCCACAGGATGACGGCGGAAATCAGCACCGCCGCCACGCACGGCGTCCCCGCCGCCGTCAGCCACTTCACCTCGAACACCGCCTTCTCCAGCCGCTCGTCGCCCGCCGCCCCCGGCTTCTGCAAGCGGTCGGCCCGCTCCACCTGCTTGTGCAGGTACGGCACCTCCACGGGGTAGTACGACTTCACCACGCCCAGGTTGATCGGCCCTTCCTTCTCCATCTGACGGGCCACGCCGATGAACCCCAGGCAGATCGACATGACCACGAACGGCGACCACGCCTTCACGATCAGCCAGGGCGTCAGCGCGCGGGAGTCGTCGGCCCCGCCGAGCAGCTTCTCGACTTGCTCGCGGGCTTCGGCGGCGTGGGGGTCCGTTGGGGTGGCGTTCGTGGTGGTCGGCGTTGCGGCCACCGGCTTTTTCCCCAACTTGTCACTCTTCAACTCCACTTTGGGCCGCCACACGAACTTGAGGAACAGCGCCAGCGCCAGCATGGAGAAGATCGACGCGCCGACGTCGGTGAGCGGCCACACGCTCAGCCCCGGAACCCAGTCGTGCATGGTGGCGAAGAGGTACTGGAACAGGGCGAACGACCCGCCGCCCACGAGCAGCGCCGGCCACACGGCGAACGTCTGCCGCCAGGTGCAGAACGTCTTCACCATGTACAGCGGCACCAGCAGCGACAGGAACGGCAACTGGTGCCCGCACATGGTGCTGATGGCGTTCCCTTCGATGCCGGTCACGTTCGACAGCACGAACACCGGCGTGCCCAGCCCGCCGTAGCAGACTGGCGACGTGTTGGCGATCAGGCAAATCACAGCCGCCCGCATCGGGTGCATCCCCAGCCCGGCCAGCATCGCCCCGCAGATGGCCACCGGTGCCCCGCTCCCGGCCGCCCCTTCCATGAGCGCGCCGAAGCAGAAGCCGATGAGCACCGCCTGCACGCGGGCGTCGCCGCTCAGCCCGCCGATGCTGCGGCGGATGATGCTGAACATGCCCGTCTCGACGGTCAGGTTGTAGATGAGCATCGCCCCGAACACCGTCCAGCCGATGGGCAGCAGGCCGAAGCACGCGCCGTACACCCACGCGCTCACGGCTTTTTCGACGGGCATGCCGAACGCGATGACGGCCAGCACCACCGCCACCACCGACCCGGCCACCCCCGCCCAGCTCGCCAGCCACCGCTTCCGCACGAGCAGGTAGAAGAGGATCAGCACCGGCAGCGCGGCGATGATCGTGGACAAGATGCGGTTGAGCAGGGTGGGGTTCAGGGTGAGGTTCTGAACGAACGGGTCGTCGGCGAAGAGCATGGGTGCGACGGGAGAGGGGACAGGGGAGCGGTGGGAGGTGGCGAGAGTGTAAGGGATGCGCGGCGAAAAGGCGAACGGATGGGGCCGGGTGGGGTGTGTCCGGGTGGGCGCGGGTGAGTAACCCCGTCGCCCGTCGTCCGATTCTCGTTCCCCTCCGCCCGGCCGTCTGGCATAATCACACTCCCGCCGGTCTCGCTCCCTGAGACGCCCTCCCATGCCCCGCCCGTCTCGCCGTGACGCCCTCCGCGTCGGCACCGCCGCCGCCCTCGGCCTCACCCTGCCGCAGGTCCTCCGCGCCGACACCGCTAAACCGCGGGCGTCCGCCGACCACTGCATCCTCATCTTCCTGAACGGCGGGCCGAGCCACCACGACATGTGGGACATGAAGCCCGACGCGCCGCCCGAAATCCGTGGCGAGTTCAAGCCGATCGCCAGCAGTCTGCCGGGCCTGCTCATCAGCGAACACCTGCCGCGGATGGGCAAGCTGATGCACCGCAGCACGCTGGTGCGGAGTATGCACCACGGGGTGAACAACGCGCACGCGGCGGCGGTGTACTGCGGGATGACCGGCCACGACCGCGGCGAGCTGGGCGGCGGGGTGAAGCCGACCGACCACCCGAGCATCGGTTCGGTGACCGCCCAACTCCGTCCGCCGACGGCGAACGTGGTGCCGTACGTGTCGATGCCGTTCGTCACGCAGGAGGGGGCGGGCGGGCCGCCGCAACCGGGGTTCTTCGGCGGCTGGCTGGGCAAGCCCCGCGACCCGCTGTTCATCACCCGGAACCCGAACGCCGCGGATTTTCGCCTGCCCGAACTGTCGCTCTCCGCCGACCTCGATCTCGCCCGCTTCGATGCCCGTAGGCAACTGGCGTCCAAACTCGGCACCGCCGGCAACAGCCCCGACCGCACCCTGGCCGACATGGACGGGTTCCGGGCGAAGGCGTTCGACCTGCTCACCTCCGCGGAGACCTCGCGGGCGTTTCAGCTCGACCGCGAGCCGCCGAAGGTGCGGGACGCCTACGGGCGGAACGTGTACGGCCAGAGCGTACTGCTCGCCCGCCGGCTGATCGAGGCCGGCACGCGGGTGGCGTGCGTGTCGTGGGCGCCCGACGCCAACGCCACCTGGGACACGCACAGCAACAACTTCAAGAAGTTGAAGGACGAACTGCTCCCGCAACTGGACGCGGCGTACTCGTCGCTCGTGAACGACCTGATCGACCGCGGGCTGTTCGACCGCACCC
>JANNQE010000115.1:0-1891 GCA_031441625.1 Planctomycetia bacterium | reverse complement strand
CCTCTCCCCGCTGGGGAGAGGTCGCCGAGGTGAACGGAGTGAACCCGGCGGGTGAGGGGTTGCGTGTGAGGAACCGACCCCTCACCCGGTTGCTCCGCAACCCACCTCTCCCCAGCGGGGAGAGGTGGGCGTGACTGGTGGGATTCTACCACCCGCCGGCGGTCTGTTCTCCCCCGCCGGAAATGTCGTGTAATAATTCCCCGCCCGGCGGGTTGTGCCACTGGAGACCCTCGCGTGCCCCGCACGCCGACCCCCGCCGACCTCGACGCCTGGGTGCTGGAAACGGCCCCGCGGGCCACCGCCTACGCCCGCAGCTTGACCCGCGACCACGACCGCGCCGACGACGTGGTGCAAGACTGCTACTGCCGGCTGCTGGCCAAGGCGAGCGTGTACGACCTGCCCCGCGACGGCCTGAAGCTGCTGCTCACGGCCATCACGAACGCCTGCATTAATGCCGCCCGCCGCAAGCCGCTGTTCCGACTGGTGCGGCCCGACGACGACAGCCCGGACGACCCGCCGGACGCCAACGCTCCGCCGCCCGACGCCACCGCCGCCGCTAACGAACTGAGTGCCGCCGTCGCCACCGCACTCGCCACCCTGCCGCCGAACCAGCGGGCCGCGGTCGAACTGAAGGGGATGGGGTACAGCCAGCAGGAGATTGGCGAAGTGCTCGGGGTGAGTACGTCGAACGCCGGCGTGCTCATCCACCGCGGCCGGCAGGCGATGGCCGAGTTGTTGGGCGCGTTTCTGTAGTAGGTGCCGCTTGCCAAGCGGCACGGTTCGGGAAGTGCCGCTCGGCAAGCGGCACCTACCAAGAGTTTCCCATGACCCCCGACAACCCGCTTGATTCCGCCGTCCGCTCGCACCTCGACGCCGAAGCGCGGACGGTGGACGCCGCCCGCGTGCTGTCCGGTGTGAAGGCGCGACAGGCGCGACAGGCGCGGCGCACCACCGTCATCCGCCGCACGTTCCGTTGGGTGTCGCTGGGGGCCGCGGCCGTCGCCGCCTGCCTGCTCGTCGGCCTGTTCCTCACCGGCAACACGCCCGCTCCGTCGAAGAACGCTTCCGCCGTGCCGTCCGCCGCCGAGTTGGTGCGGGAAGCCAAGACGGTTCACGAGACGACCGCCCTCGACCGCTGCTTCCAGGTGCAGGCCGACTGGGATTTGAAGCCCGGTATGCCCCGCCTCCTGCCGACCCGCAACGCCACCGTGTGGACCCGCGGGGATCAGTTCGTGGTGCTGTCGGCGGTCGACGACGGCCCGCCGTGGGCGTGGGGTCAGCAGGCCGACGGGCGGGTGTGGCTGGCCCCAAACAAGATGCACGCCATCGTGTTCGACAAGGACGAGCTGAACGACCCGCTCGCCCGCTTCTGCGAGCTGATGAGCCTGCGACTCGTCACCACACTCGGCGAGGTGCTGGAGAAGTACGACCTGTTCCGCAAGGACGGCGGGCAGCCGGGCGAGCCGATCCGCATCGAAGCCACCTTGCGGCCGGCCGTGTTCCCGCTCGCCCGCTTCCGCCAGGTGGAACTCGAACTCGACCCGGACACGAAGGCGGTGCGGTCGGCCGTGCTGCACCGTTATGCGAACGGCGTGTCCGAGGGGAAGATCAGCTTCACGCAAACCGAAACGGGCACGAAGCCGGCCGACTTCTACACGCTCGACGGGCACACGCTCCCGCGACGGGTCGTCCACGACGGCAAGCCGATGGCCAACCCGCCCCCGCCGGTGCCCAACCCGCGTGCGAAGTTGCGGGAGGAGTTGCTGAAGAAGTGGCAGAAGAAGTAGTGCGGAATGCGGAGTGGGGGGTTGGGGCATGTAGGGCGTAAATAGGCCGGGATTAACCACACCCCCCCCCCCCGTCCGGAAATTTAGCGCGCACCCCCCCGACC
>JANNQE010000114.1:0-3359 GCA_031441625.1 Planctomycetia bacterium | reverse complement strand
TTGGCTCATGGTTCGTCACCGATGTTTTGCGGGTGCTGGGAGCGCGTCCTGGCGGGAGTCGGCGGGCGGTTGTTTCGGGTGAGCGGGATCTCGACGTGGTCGCCGCGAACGATCTTCGCCACCGAACTGTAGCCGCCTTTCAGGTACGCCCGCGGCGGAGCCTTCGGCGGCCGCAGGCGGCCTTTCGATTTCCGCCACCGCTCCTGCCAGACGCCCCGCACGATCCGCCGGAGATACCGCGTCACGTCGTCGGCTCCGTCCAGCGGGGTCGCCGCCAGCACCGCCGCCGTCGCGGTCGCCCCGAGGCACTGCGTCCACGCCGTCAGGTCGAACCGCACTTCTTCGAACAGCACCGTCAGCGAGACCTCGGCCGGCGTCAACCGCGCGTCTTCGGCGACGTAGCCCCGAACCGTCACCGCGACGTTGTACAACAGCAAGCAGAAGGCGGCTTGGAACACCGTCGCCTGCGGCGTCGCGCCGATCAGGTGTCGCAGGTCGAACGTCTGCGTCACGTCCAGGAACATCGCTTCGATGCCCCAACGGCGGCGGTACACCGCCAGCAGGTCGGTGGCCGGGTACTTTTCGGCGTCGGTCAGGCTCGTGACGATGACGAGCGGTTCGTCGTCCGGGCGGGTCAGCGTGATCCGCCGCACGCGGAGCCGCCGGGGGTGGTCGGGCCCGCCGAGCCAGCCCGTTTCATCCCGGAAATTCCAGCCGTTCGGGTCGGTCCCGGTGCGGGCGGATTCGGCCGGATCGGCGACGAACGTGCACTTCGTGTGGTACCGGATCACGAAGTGATCGCGGTCTTCGGCGAGCCGTGGGGGCGTTTGGTAATCGCAGAACGCGCGGTCGCCGACCCACAGGCGGGGCCGGGGATCGGGCAACGCCCGCACCTGCGCGACGGCCCCGGCCACCAGCGGGTTGTCGGCGGCGACGCCCTCGGCGGTGGCCTCGAACGCCACCGCCCGGCCGCTGCCGACATCCTGCACGACCAGCAACTTGCCACCGCTCACGGTGCCGTTGAGGCCCCGCAGCGGCCGGAGCCGCTTGGCCACGTGCTTGATCTTCTTGCCGTCGAACGCCAGGACGCGGAACGCGGCCACGGACGGCGGCAACGGGTTGGCGTCGGGCACCGCCACCGCCTCCAGCCGCGCGGACGCCGCGCCGAACAGGGCTTGGCTGAGGCCGATGGGGACCCGCCGGAGCTTGCCGTAGAGGGCCGCGAGGGAGGCGTCGACCGTGCCGCGTTCCTGGGCGGCGCGAAAGGTCTGATGGGCCGAACCGCGGTGGCCGACGAGGGCGTCGGCGATCAGGTGGACGAACGTCGAAAAGCGGATGACGCCCTCGTACGACCGCCCGCGGTGGCGGCGGTAGATGTCGTCGAGGAACTCGTCGCCGAGGGCGGCATCGAGCAGTCGCAACGCGGCGTCCGCCAGCGGCAAGCGGCGGCAGGCTTCGAGTTCGAACGCCAAGTCCATACGATTCCATCCGTGCGAATTGCTCCGATCACGATGGAATCGTATGGCCCCGTAACGACTTGCGCAAGACGAAGATCTTCAAAGGGATTGGCTGGAAGCCTGTCCTACGTCAACGGCCGAACGCACCCTCGGCCCTTCGCCCGCAAAGCCCGGAGAGGGGAGGTCATGAACCGCTTTGCGATTGCTGCGCGCGATCAGGCCGCACGCCGGCGATACGGCTGGCCGGGTCGTTCGGCGAAGTAGCGCTCCAGTCGACCGTCTTCGCTGAGCAGCGCCGCACGCACTTGGAGGATCGCTTCGGCCCCGCCGGGTCGGTTCCAGAACTTGTGGCGTCCCTTCACGCGCGCGTTGAATTCTCCGACCAGCGATTCCACTAAGCTACTCGTCGTCGGCAGACCGTCCCGCCGGTACTGCGGGTAGTCCATCCGCCCGGCATTGTTCCGCAAGTACGTCAACGCCTCCGCCAGCACGCGTCGCGGGTCGGCGGCGGGAAGGTCTTCCTCCGGCGGTGGCCGGCCCAGCCGTTCCTGGGCGGCGTTCAGCTGGCCGATCACCTCGGCGACGCGCCCCTGCCAACAGGCGCGGAGCCACTGCACATACAACGGCCACCGCTCCCCCTCGGCTCCGACCGCCTGCGCCGCGCCGAACAGGTAACAGACCACGTGCAACAGGTCCACGACCGGCACGAAGTCGCGGACGTAGCCGCGGTGAATCGTCCAGTTGTACGCTTGGCCGTCGCCGACAAAGGCCCGCCGCTGTGCCGCGTAAAAGTTCCGACTCTGGGCTTCGGCGGCCATCCGCGGCCCGAACGACCGGCTGTTCGTCAGGCTGGCCACGCACGTCCGCACCTGTCGCTGCGGCGACCACGGCTCCGCGTCGGGGGCGGCGCTGGAGCCGCCCGCTTCCGCTCCCGGTTCGTGGGGTGGTGGAGCGTCACCCGCGACCGGAGCTTCGCCGGCCCGACCCGCCATTTGCTGCACCAGCCGTTGAATCCGTCGCGGCTCCACGAACGACCGTGGCGGCTCCGGGCACGGATCCGCGTCCCCGGCGACCGCGGTCAACGTCACCAAACAGGCGATCTTGTCTTCCTTCCCTTGGGCCGCATGGACCCCCGGCCCGCCGTCGGTGGCCCGCGTCCGCAGACGCCCGCCGTCGACTTCCACGGCTACCACCGCCGGAGCCGTCGTCGTGCGGGGTGCGAGTTGGCGGCGGCGGCGGGCGACGGCGGCCGCGTCGCGGGCCGTCGCCAAGTCGGTGCCGACTTCTTGCGTCAACGTCTGGACGTGCCGCGCCGAGATCGACAGGCCGCACAAGCCCAACGCGAAGGCGGCGTCGGCGAACGAGTGCAACCGCGCTCCCGCCGTCACGATGGCTTGCAGCAGCGCCGGGCTATACCCGTGTCCGTCCAGCCGCAAGAGTGGCCGTTGGGGGGAAAAAATCCCGCCGGCAGTCGGGACAATGGCAAATCGGTTCGTTCTGCTGGAGTTCGGCCCCGCGCACCTGTAGAGGCCGCTCGTGACGGCGGACGACACAGGGCCGTCCGCCGTCGGGACAGGGCTGCTGGTCGCCCAAGGCCGCAGCCTGGCGTTCGAGCAGCGTTTGCAGGGTGCCTTCGGTGAGACCGGCCGCCGCCGCTTGGGCGATCTGCTCCATCGTGTCGAAATCGACCTCAAGTCCGGGTCCGTCGTCGCCGAAGGCGCGGCGCGCCACGATTTTGCCCCACTGCGCCGCGAGTTGACGGAGTTCCCGCACTTCATCCGCCGTCAGATTGCGCCGTGCCATCCTGGGGACTCCCTTGCCCTTACGACAAACGGGCCAGAGTAAATTATCCCAACCGTCGGCGACGAGCCACTCGACGATGCAAAGCGGTTCATGACCTCC
>JANNQE010000113.1:0-3705 GCA_031441625.1 Planctomycetia bacterium | reverse complement strand
CCACCCGCCCGACCGCAACGATCACCGCCCTCGGCCCGCTCGTCGTCGGCACGCCGATCACGCTGACCATCACCTTCAGCGAAGCCGTCACCGGGTTCGGGGCGGCGCAACTGGCGATCACCAACGCCACCCTCAGCCAGTTCAGCGGGAGCGGGGCGACGTACTCCGCCGTCATCGTGCCGACGAGCACCACCGTGACGGCGAGCGTGCCGAACGGGGGCGGTCAGGACGCGGCCGGCAACCCGAGCGTGGCGGCCGTCGCCGCCTTCGCCGCCACCCGCCCGGTGACTCCCACGATCAAGCCCAGCCCGCGGTACGCAACGGCCGTGGGCAACACTGTCACCGTGTTCAACCCGACCGACGGCTCGTCGCGGCAGTTCCAGGCGTTCCCCGGCTTCGGCGGGACGGTGACGGTGGCGACGGGCGACCTGAACGGCGACGGCATTCCCGAAACGGTGGTCGGGGCCGGGCCGGGCGGCGGGCCGCACGTCCGAGCGTTCGACGGGGCGACCGGTGCGGAGACCGCCAGCTTCTTCGCCTACGACCCGAGGTTCACCGGCGGGGTGTTCGTGGCCGTCGGCGGCGGGCGGATCGTGACCGGGGCCGGGGCCGGAGGCGGCCCGCACGTGAAGGCGTTCAACCCGGCCGGCGGCGTCACCGCCTCCTTCTTCGCCTACGATGCCGCGTTCACCGGCGGCGTGCGGGTGGCCGTCGGCGACGTGAACAACGACGGCGTCGCCGACATCGTGACCGCGGCCGGGGCCGGCGGCGGCCCGCACGTGAAGGCGTTCGACGGCACCTCGATGGCCGTGGTGCGGAACTTCTTCGCGTTCGACACGACCTTCACCAACGGCGTGTACGTGGCCGTCGGCAACGGGCAGATCTTCACCGGGGCGGGCGAAGGCAGCCTGACGCGGGTGAAGGGGTTCGACCGCGGCGGCAACGTGACCGCCGACTTCACCGCCTTCGACGCCTTCACCGGCGGCGTGCGGGTGGCGGTGGGCGACGTGAACAACGACGGCATCGCCGACCTGGTCACCGGGGCCGGGCCGGGCGGCGGCCCGCACGTCAAGGCGTTCGCCCTGCCGAGCCTCGCCATGACCGCGTCGTTCTTCGCCGCCCCGCTCGCCCCCGCAGCCAACGTGCGGTTCGGCAGCGACATCACGGCAACGGCCGGCTCGCCCGGCGTGTTCGTCGGTTAATCACACATTCCTGAACACACCGGGCGGCGCGGCGTCCCCGCGCTGCCCGGTCGTGCCTATCCTGTGTCCACCCTCTACTCCCACCAGGAGTTCGACATGAGCGTGGACCGCCGCGACCTGTTCCGCCTGATCGCCGCCGCCGGCGTCGGCACCCTGCCCTTCCAGCGCGCCCTCGCCGCCGAAGTGAGTCGGGAGGATGAGAAGAAGCAACCCGAGCCGCCGAAGGCGATCACCACGGAGATGGTCGAGAAAGCCGAGTGGATCGCCGGCATCACGCTGACCGACGCCGAGCGGAAGGCGGTCTCCGGCGTCCTCACCCGCAGCCTGCCGGCGCTCGCGGCGGCGCGGAAAGACCCGCTGCCGAACAGCGTGCCGCCGGCGTTCCAGTTCAACCCCGCCCCGGACCTCGCCCCCAGCAGCGCCGGCCGCGGCACCGTCACCCCGCCGAAGGTGGAGGTGAAGAAGCCGGCCGACGACGACGACCTCGCGTTCCTCGGCGTGGCGGAGTTGGCCGAACTGGTGCGGACGAAACAGGTGTCGTCGGTCGAACTCACCAAGCTCGCGCTCGCCCGGCTGAAGAAGTACGACCCGGCGCTGAAGTGCGCCGTCACGCTCACCGACGACCTGGCGATGAAGCAGGCGGAAGCGGCCGACAAGGAGATCGCCGCCGGGAAGTATCGCGGGCCGCTGCACGGCATCCCGTGGGGGGCGAAAGACCTGATCGCCGTGCCGGGCTACCCGACCACCTGGGGGGCCGAGCGGTTCAAGGAGCAGAAGTTCGACACCACCGCGGCCGTCGCCCAGCGGCTCAACGACGCCGGCGCCGTGCTGGTGGCCAAGCTCACGCTCGGCTCGCTGGCGCTGGGCGACCAGTGGTTCGGCGGCATGACCCGAAACCCGTGGAACGTGAAGACCGGCAGCAGCGGCAGCAGTGCGGGCAGTTGCTCGGCGGTGGCCGCCGGGCTGGTGCCGTTCGCCATCGGCAGCGAGACGCTCGGCAGCATCGTCTCGCCGGCCCGCACCTGCGGTGTGACGGGCCTACGGCCGACGTTCGGCCGCGTCAGCCGGGCCGGGTGCATGACGCTGAGTTGGACGATGGACAAGGTCGGCCCGATCACCCGCAGCGTGGAGGACGCCGCCCTGGTGTTCGGTGCCATCCACGGCCGCGATCCGGCCGACCCGACGAGCGTGGACCGCCCGTTCGACTGGCCCGGCAAGGTCAAGCTGGCCGACCTGACCGTCGGCTACCTGGAGACCAGGCAGAAGGCGGACGACCGCGCCGAACTGAAGGCGATCAAGGACCTGGGCGTGAAGTTGGTGCCGATCACGCTGCCGTCGTCGCTCCCCATTTCGGCCATCAAGAACGTGCTCGACGTGGAGTGCGCCGCCGCGTTCGACGACCTGCCCCGCCAGGGGATCGCCGACGGGTACGGGGCGTACTGGGCGACCACCTTCCGCGCCGGGCAGTTCGTGACCGCCGTGGAGTACATCCGGGCGATGCGACTGCGCACGCTGCTGATTCAGCAGACGGCCGAGGTGATGAAGAAGGTCGATCTGTACGTGTGCGCGGCCGGGGCCGACCAGACGCTGACGAACCTGACCGGCCACCCGACGGTGTGCGTGCCGAACGGCCTGCAAGCGATCCAGGGCGTGGACATGCCGACCGCGCTGACGTTCACCGGACGACTGTTCGGCGAGACGGAGCTGCTGGCCGTGGCGAAGGCGTATCAGGAGGCGACCGGCTTCCACACGAAGCGCCCGCCGATGGACAAGGCGACGAAGGAGAACGCCGGCGGGTGAAGGCCGAGATTGCACTCGGCTGGCGGTGCGGGGGTCTGTTACAGTGGGTTCAGGCGACAGGAGGAACACGAATGAGTACGGTCGTCACGCTGCATCGAGCCACGCTCGACGACTTGCTCCGGGTGGAGGGCAAGGCGGAACTCGTCAACGGACAGGTGATCGAACTCATGCCCACCGGACACCGGCCGAACGTTGTCGCCGGCCGCATCTTCCGCAGGCTGGCCGATCATGTTGACACAGTGGGTGTCGGCGTCGCCTACACCGACAACATGGGGTTCAACGTTCCGATGCTCACCAGTGGCCGGGAGTCGTTTTCTCCGGACGCCTCGTACTACACCGGCCAACTCCCGGCGGACCCGATGCGGTTCGTGGAGGGGGCACCCGACTTCGCCGTCGAAGTGCGGAGCGACTGGGACTACGGGACCACGGCAGAACAGGAGCAGGCGGACAAGCGGGCCGATTACTTCGAGGCCCGCACGCGGGTCGTGTGGGACGTGGACCCGATCAACCGGGTGGTGCGACGATACCGACCCGGCGAGCCGACGCCGACCGTGTTCGCGGCGGGTGAAGTGGCCGACGCCGAACCGGCCGTCCCCGGCTGGCGGGTGGCCGTCGATTGGCTGATGCGGTGACTCGTTCGTTAGCCCGAAGCGCGAGCGAGGGGCAAGCCAGTCGTGCGACATGGAAGAGCGACGGTTCTTCC
>JANNQE010000112.1:0-7766 GCA_031441625.1 Planctomycetia bacterium | reverse complement strand
CATCCTCGTCGGCGACGTCTGGGTGCTCGGCGGGCAGAGCAACATGGAGTTCGAGATCACCAAGGTCGAAGGTGGGGAACTCGAAATCGTCTCGGCCAACTTCAAGAACATCCGCCTGTTCTCGGTCCCCCAACTGAACGGGCCGGACCGACAGAAATCCTTCCCGCGGATGTACCAGTGGTCTGACTGGTTCGGCCAGCATTACCGGCAGGGCTACTGGGACGTGTGCACGCCCGAATCCGTCCGCGAGATGTCCGCCATCGGATACATTTTCGCCCGCCGGATTCACATGGCGACACAGGTGCCGATCGGGCTCATCGACGTCTCGCGGGGCGGCACCTGCCTCGAAACCTGGACGCCGACGGACGTACTGACTTCCCTCGACACCCCGGAGGTGAAATCCGCACTGGCCGGGTGGGGCGCGAAAGTCGCCGCGTTCAACCCGCAGAAGGACCTCGAAGACCGCGTCAAGAAGTTCCACGAACAGCAGGCCCGGTTGAAAGCCCAGGGCAAGCCGATTCCGGCGAACTCCTCCCCGCCGACCGACCTGCTGCCCGGCCCGGCAATGGACATGAACCGGCCCGGCAACTGCTACGCCAGCATGATCGCGCCGCTCGCGGGCTTCCAGGTGAAAGGGGCCATCTGGCATCAGGGCTACAACAACGCCCTTGAACCGAACGGGCACGCGTTGTACTCGCAGGTGTTCCCCAAGATGATCGGCACGTGGCGGGCGGCGTTCGATGACCCCAAGCTGCCCTTCGGCATCATCTCGCAGGAGACCGAAGGCGACCCGCAAGACCGGGATGACTACCTGGAGAAGATGGCCAACGAGGGGGTCTACATTCGAGAGGCTCACTTCAAGACCTTCCTCGACCTGTACAAGGCCGGGGACAAGAACGTCGGCTACGCGAGCAGTTACGACCAGCGGCGGGCGTGGTATCACCCGCAGATCAAGATCCCGGTCGGCGAGCGGATCGCGCGGTGGGCGCTGGCCACCCAGTACGGCATGGGCAAGCAGATTCGCTGGTTGCCGCCGATGCTCAAGTAGTGGCGGGCGGAGGGCGGGAAGATGCTCCTCCAACTGGACACCGCCGCCGGCCCGTACCACGACGGGCCGATCGAAGGGTTCGCCATCGCCGGTACGGACGGCCGCTTCCAGCCGGCGAAGGCCGAGTGGCAGACCGCCCTCAAGGGCGAGGAGAAGAAGCCGGAGCAAGACCGCACCGTGATCGTCCTCACCAGCCCGATGGTCCCGGAGCCGAAATACTTCCGGCACGCCTGGGCACGCAACCCCCAGGCGAACATGAAGTCGATGGACCACACGGACCTGCCGCTCCCCACGCTCAGGAACGACTCCTGGACCATCGCCGACATGTACGAGATCTACACCGGAAAGAAGTCCACGACCCCGCAGGTACTCGACCGCAAGGAGAACGGAGAACTGATCAAGGCGTTGCGGGCCGAAGACCTGAAGCGGCGGCTGGCCGAGGCAAAAGAGCTGATCAAGGCCAACGAGAAGTGACGGCGGGGCGAGCGGATCGTCCGCGGCCGCCGGTCGCAATGCCGCTCGGCCCCGCGGGCGGTGCTCACACCTTCACCTTCCGGGTGCCGGCGGCGGTTTTGTCGGCCGTCGCCTCCACACCCTCCAGTTTCATCCCGTCGGGCTTGTCGCGGCCGACTGCGATCGTGTACTTGCCGGCGGCGAACACCGGCGGCTGGAACGAGGGGCCGCTCACCCGCACCGCGTACACCACCTCGCCGGTCTTCGCGTCCGTCACTTTCACCACCGGGTTGATCCCCTTCTCAAACTCCAGCACGGGCAGCCAGGCGGTCGGCTTGCGGCCGTCGTTCTCGTCCCAGCCGACGGTGATCGGCCAGCCGGGGAACTGGGCCTTGTCGCCGGCGGCGGCGTCCGAGAACCGAGGCCAGCACTCGAACGTCACCGTCCGCTTCGTCTTGTCGAACTTGGCCACGCCGTACCCGTCGGACCGCTTCTTCTCATCGTTCACGTTCTCCGGGTTGGCGTAGGCCAGCACGCGGATCAGGTTGCCCAGCCCGTCCTTGAACTCGCCGGTCCAGGGGAGCGGGCTGTTCGGCACCGGGTTCGGCCCGGCCTTCTCGTCCTCCGGGTGCCACCAGCGGCCGTAGATGGTGTTCACCAGGGCCGGGCTGGTGAACGCGAACGGGCCGTCGTTCTGCTCGGCGATGCCGTGTTTCACTACCACCGCCAGGTGCTGATCGCCGCACAGGTGAACGGCCCGCACCCGGCGGATGGCTTCGAGCGCCGTGCGCCGGCCGGTCTGCGGCCAGCCGTTGCAGTCCAGGTCGGCGAGCAGGCGGGCTTTCGGTCCGCCGTGCATGTGAACCGCCCCGCAGAACGCCGTCTGCGACAACACCGCCTTCACGGTCGCCCCGGTCCAGTCGTCCGCCCACTCGGCCAGGAACTTCATCTGCCGTTCGCCGAGCAACTCCAGCCCTTTCAGGTCGATGGTCTTCGGGTCGTACTTCGGGTCGTTGATGTGGTCCGGCCGCGGTCCCATCTTCGGGATCTTCCCTTCGGGGCCGGTCTTGAACTTGCGGTCTTCGAGGATGGCGAAGTCCACCCCGCCGATTCGCAACCGGGTGAAGTAGACGGTGATGTCCTGCTCCACCGGCTTCGGGTCGATAGGGTCCGGCAGGTGCCACGTCTGGTGACGCTGCACCATGTTCACGTAGGCGGCCGGGTAGAAGTAGCCGCCGTCGGCCCCGTCCTGCCGCTTGCACCGCTTGCCGTTCTCGCCCCACAGGTTCGGGTGCCCGACGTCGTGGTCGTCCGGGATGCTGACGGTCGGGCGGTCCTTCATCACGTCGCGGAACTGCAACCCGAACTCGATCCACCCGGCGGTGTGCTCGGTGTGGCGGTACGTCTGGTCGCCGGCGAAGAAGAGCAGGTCCGGGTCGTGGGCGAGCAGGTGCTTGACGATCTCCGGCCGCCCGCCGGTCGTGCGGCTGGAGTTGCACGACATGTTGGCGACGACGATCACATCCTTGTCGACCGGGTCGCGGCGGACGGTTCCCTCGAAGGTGGCCTTGTCCCCGTGCCGCACACGGTACTTCACGCTCTTCGTCTGGTCCCACTTCTCGACGCGGAAGTGGGCACTCCAGCCGGGATACAGCACTGGCGTTTTCAGCACCTCCACCCACTTGCCGTCGCGTTCCACTTCCAGCCGGGCCTCGCGGGGTTCGCCCGCCTTCAGGGGGTACAGTTGGGCGGTCAATTTCAGCACGCCGTGATCGACCGTGTACAGGGCGAACGCGACGACCTCCTCCCGCGGCACGTCCATCGGCGGGGGCGGGTTCGGGGCGTTTTTCGCCGGCTTCTTCGTCCACCACTCGCCGACGGCGAACGAGTCCAGGTTGGGGAACTCGTCGCCGAACGGCTTGGCCGGGTCGGGTTCGGCGGCGGGGGAAGTGGGGACGAGAGAAACAGTCGCGGCGACGGCGATCACCCCGCGGGCGAACTCGCGGCGGGTGATGCTCGGTTGTTGTGCCTGCTCTGAGTCGTTTCGCTCGGTCATCTCATTTGTTCCTGCGGAGAATGCGGTGACACCCGGCGGCCCTGCGATTCTCTCGCACATGGTACTCGCCCGTCGGCCCGACGCCACCACCGAGATCCGCCCACTCAATCGCACATTTCGATTGATGAGACCGCTTGCGGCGGAGTACTGTTTGGGCACCCGTCGCCCGCCGGCCCACGCGCATGCGAATACCCTTCTTCGTCTTCGCGATGCTACAACGGGAAGGTCGCGACCGAGGCGATGAAGGTGCTGAAGGAAGTCAAGGACAAGCCGTTCTTCCTGGCGGTCGGCTTCTGGAAACCGCAGGCCACGCTCTTGCTCAGTCTCGGGCGGGTGGTGACAATAACACCAGCCATGCCGGGCCGTGCGACCCCAACTTCGCCCTCACCCGGTGGGAGCCGATGCCGATCTTCGATTTTCTGAACCCGAACCTGCCGGCCGGGCTGCCGACGGTGCGGATGCCCGTCGTCGACGCGACCGACGACACCCTGAGAGGGTTCGGACGCCTGGTCGGCGACCCGGCGGAGTGCGTGGTGGAGATCGTCCGCTGGCCGGCGCAGGGGACTCGGCCGGTGGACGAGGACACCGGGGCTCAAGCGGGCACGAAGGAAGGGGTGTTCGTGAGCGAGTGGAAGGGGGACATCCTGTACGGGCGGAACGCCGCGGTGTCGGGGCACTACATCCTCGCCTACGCCACCGACCCGGCCGTGGCCGACGCGGGGGGCCGGGCGGGAGCCGACCCGCATGCTCCTGTGGCACGCCAACTACCACCCCGACGGCGGCCAACTGTTCTTCCCGCTCGACCAGAAGCCCTTCTACGTGCCGCTGGCGTTGCCCGGCGACGACGTCACCCCCGGGAAGTTCGTCTGCTTCCGGTTCGCCGGAGACCGCGGGCTGTACATCCACCCCGGCGTGTGGCACGAGGGCGTGTTCACCCCCCGCGGCTCACAGCGGTTCTTCGACAAGCAGGGGGCCGTTCACGCCCGCGTGTCGGTCGACTTCGCCCGCGAATTCCACTGCCTGCTCGAAGCCCCGCTGACCGCCGACGCCTGATCCGAGTGGGTGAACGGCCGACCCTGATCGACTTCTCAAACCCCTGAAACGAAGGACCGACATGCCGAACCGCACCACCCGACCCGTCACGCTGCTCGGGCTGTGCCTGCTGGCCGGCCTCGCCTGTGGAGTGTCGGCGGAAGACCCGAAGCCGAAAGCCAAAGGCGTCAACGACGCCCTGCCGCGGCCCGACGGCAAACCGGCCGACGTGTCCAAGACCGTCAAGGTCTTCATCCTCATGGGCCAGTCGAACATGTTGGAGATGGGCAACGTCGCGGGTGACAAAGACGGGACGCTGGAGTACGCGGTCAAGAAGGAAGGCCTCTACCCCTTCCTGATCGACGGCGAGGGGACGTGGACGACGCGTCAGGACGTGCGGCTTGTGGCCGTGATGGGGAGCGGCGGTCCGGGAAAAACCCAGGTCCGCAAGGACGAATGGCTGACCGTCTCCGGCGGGAAGATCGGCGTGGAGCAGGGCATCGGCCACCACCTGGGCAACGCGCTGGAGGAGCCGGTGCTGATCCTCAAGAGCGCGATCGGCAACCGCAGCCTCGGCTGGGACCTGCTCCCGCCCGGTTCGCCGTCCTACGAGTTCAAAGACCCCAAAGACGGCAAGACGTACGTGTACGCCGGGTACGGCCAGAGCCCCGACCGCTGGGAGAAGGGCACCGAGCCGAAGCCGATCGCCTGGAAAGCCGGCGTGCAGTACGACGGCGACGTGGCCCGCGCCAAGGAGGTGCTCGACAGCCTGGACAAGTACTACCCCGGCGCGAAGAAGTACGAGGTCGCCGGCTTCATCTGGTGGCAGGGCGACAAGGACCGGTACAACGCCGGTCACGCCGAGAAGTATGAGCAGAACCTGGTGAACCTGATCGTGTCGCTCCGCAAGGACTTCAACGCCCCGGAGGCCAAGTTCGTCTGCGGCACCCTCGGCCAGACCGACAAGGACAAGCCCGAAGGGACGGAGAAGGCCATTCTGGAAGGCAAGTTCGCCATCAGCGACGCGAAGAAGTACCCCAAACTCGCAGGCTCGGTGGCCACCGTCTACACCCACCCGTTGAGCATGGGCAGCAGCTCCAACGCCCACTACGGCAACAACGCCAAGACCTACATGAACGTCGGCCTGGGCCTGGGCGAAGCGATGGTGAAGCTGCTCAAGCCGAGCAAGTAGGCGGCATCCCGAGTCTCACCGCAGACGCCAAATTCGTCGAGGGAGAATGCGGGGGATGATTCGCGCATCCTGACCACCGCTCACCGGTGCCCCCGCCACTGTTGAGATCAGTCGCTCGGCAGATCGATCCTTGTCTGGACCACCTCGGGGTGACTTCGCGCATGACACGATTCATCGGTCCGCTGTTCGTACTCCTGCTGCTGATCGCACAACCCGCTCGGGCCGCAACCGAGGCCGATGTGGTCGTCTACGGCTCGACGCCGGGCGGCGTTTGTGCCGCCATCGCGGCCGCCCGTGAAGGGGCCTCCGTCATCCTCCTGGAGCCGACCGATCACGTGGGTGCCATGAGCACCGGCGGGCTGAGCCATTGCGACTCCAACCAGATGGTGCGCAGCACTTTGATGGGCCTGTTCGACGAATGGCACACCCGCGTGGTGAAGGATTACACCGACCGGGGCCTCAAGGCCCCTTACGATCCGGCGGTGAAGGATCAGTCGCTGTGGGTGTTCGAACCGCATGTGGCGATGCGGGTGACGAAGAAGATGCTCGACGAAGCCGGGGTCAAGGTGATCGTTAACGAACGACTCGAGTCTGTTAAGAAGGAAGACCGCCGCATCGTCTCCCTGGTCACGAAGACCGGCACCTTCAACGCGAAAGTCTACGTCGACGGCACGTACGAAGGGGATCTCATGGCCGAAGCCGGCGTCGACTGGACGATCGGGCGGGAAGGCCGGGCGGAGTACGACGAACCGCTGGCCGGCAAGCAGTATCCGAAAAAGAAAATGGAGATCGACGGCACCGACGAGAAGGGGAAGCTTCTGCCACTGCTCACGACCGACGACGGTGGGAAGGCTGAAGCGGGCGATCAGAACGTCATGACTTACAGCTTTCGGCTCTGCCTGACGGCGGACCCGAAGAACCGCGTGCCGCTGCCGAAGCCGGACAAGTACGACCCGGCCCGCTTTGAGATCATCCGCCGGTACCTCAAGGCCGGTGGTGACGTGAAACAGCTCGGGTTCGATTTGTACCCGTTGCCGGGCAACAAACTCGACGGCAACAACTCGATCGGCCGTCAATTCTCAATCGGTCTCGTCGGCGGTGGTAATGGGTGGCACAAAGCGGACGAAGCAGGGCGGAAAACGATCTGGGAGGCCCACAAGCAGTACACGCTGGAATTTTACCAGTTCCTGACGACCGATCCCATCGTTCCCAAAAACGTTCAGAACACCTACGCCAAGCTCGGCTTGTGCAAGGACGAGTTCGCGAGCTACGACCACTTCTCGCCGGCGCTGTACGTTCGCGAGTCTCGTCGGATGAAGGGGCTGTACGTCATCAGCCAGAAAGACATCCTCGACAACCCGAAGAAGGACGACCCGATCGCCGTCTCGTCGTTCCCCATCGACTCGCACGACGTCCAGCGGATCGCGCTGAAGGGCGGCGGCGTGATCAACGAGGGCACGATCTTCCCGGTGCGGAAGAAGGAACCGAAGCAGGGTTACGCCTATCACGTCCCCTACCGCTCGGTCCTCCCCAAGCCCGAGCAGTGTGTCAACCTGCTCGTGCCCGTCGCGCTGTCCTGCACCCACGTCGGCATGTCGTCGCTTCGAATCGAGGGGGCTTGGATGGCCATCGGCCAGGGGGCGGGCGTGGCTGCGGCGTTGGCGGCGAAAGAGAACGCCACGGTGCAAGAGGTGCCGCACGAGAAACTCCGCAAGCGGCTGATCGCCCAGGGGCAGGTTCTGGACCTGCCTGCGCCACCGAAGACGGAGAGTCGCAAGACCGCCGTGAGCATCGACAAGGACAAGTTCCACATCAACGGCTTGCCGACGTACAAGGGCCGCACCTGGAACGGCAAACCAATCGAGGGGCTGTTGATGAACAGCCGCATGGTGCAGGCGACGTTCGACGACCGCAACCCGGAGACGGTGGCGCGGTGGGCGTATCCTGACACCAAGAAGTGGGACGCCGACCGCAACACGGCCGAG
>JANNQE010000111.1:0-7629 GCA_031441625.1 Planctomycetia bacterium | reverse complement strand
CCGCAGAGTGCCGCTCGGCCAGCGGCACCTACTTCAGTCACGCCGCCGCTTGTCCCGCGGTCGCGGCCGAAGGCGGCAGGCGGAACCGCGCGTCCTCGGACGACTCACTCGCACGCAGGGCTTCCACCTCGGCGGCGATCGGGCCGTTTAACACGGTCTCCATCTCGCCCATCAGTCTGGCGGCGGTGGACCCGTCGTACACACGGTGGTCGAACCCCATCTGGATGGGCATGCTCCCGTCCTTCTCCGGGATGCCGTAGTACAGGAAGGTGGTGACGGGGAAGCACATCTGGGTGATCCGCCCGCGGTACCCGGCCAGGCAGTTGATGGCGAACGTGCCGAAATTGCGGGCCTTCTGGTAGCCGTCCACCTTCAGCCCGTACCACCACAGGGCGCGGCGGACGGGGGTGGGCAGGCGGCTGGTCCGCACCGTCCGGCGGAGCGGCCCGTGCGCGTCGATCGGCCCCGTCTTCCACCCGTCCACCTTCGCCTGGATCTCCCGCAACGGCCGCTGCTCCGGGTGCAGCAGCGGGCAGCCGAACACGGCGTGCCCGCCGTCGTACTCGCGGTCCAGCACCACCGTGCCGACGCTGTACGGCATCTCGTGAATCCGCCCCCACGGGAACGACAGGTACGACTGCCGCACCTCGGGCACCTTCTCCCCGACGAGGCCGACGGCCTTCAAGATGATGGCCGACCAACTCGGCGGGCGTGGGGTGGCGCGGCGGGCGGCCACGAGCGGGCGGATGCGGATGCCCCGCTCGCCGGTGATGATCGGCACCTGCTTGCTGAAGTGCAGGATGTCGCCCACCCACCGGCGGGGCAGCGAGAGGGGTCGGCAGTGACCGCGCTTCGAGGACATGGCGAGTCTCCAGTCACGTCAGTCACGTGGTGTTATCGGAAGACCCCTCCGTGGATGTTCACCGAATGCGGCCGGTCGGCGGAGATCACAAGCCCTCGCCGAGCCGCGAACAAACGCACATATCCTATCAACACCGGCTGCGCCCGCGAACGCTCATTCAAAATGGGGAATTTCCCGTGACCGATACCCGACCCGCCCCGACGCCCCAACCCGCCACCTTCCGCCCCCGCGTGTGGCCGGGCGTGCTGGTGCTGGTCGGCGTGCTCGCCCTGCTCGTCGTGCCCGTGTTCGTCATCGAGCGGGAGACCCTCCAGTTCAACATGGTGATGGCGGCCCCGGTGGTGGCGGTCGGCGGCGGGCTGCTGTGGTGGGTCGTTGTGTCGCGGGTGAAGTGGGTCGATCGCGTCCTGGTGTCCCTCCTGTTCGTGGTGCCGTTCGTGCTGTTTTTCGGCGAGCAACTGGCCGCACAGCGGCTCCCGTTCGCCCCGCTGCTGTACGGCGTGCCGTTCGTGTTCTTGCTGTGGGTGGGTTGGCTGGTGCTCAGTCTCCGGCTGTCCGGCGGGGTGCGGCGGGTGGGTGTCTACGTGTCGCTGTTGCTCGGTTGGGGGTTGTTCGGCGCGGTGCGGTTCGACCAGTCGGACGCGGACATGGTGCCCCTGATGGCGTGGCGGTGGACGCCGCGGGCCGAAGACGCCTTCGCCGCCCGTGGCGAGCGGGAGAAGGTGGCCGCGGGCACCGCCACAGTGGAAGTGAAAGCGGGCGACTGGGCCGAGTTCCGCGGGCCGAAGCGGGACGGGGTCGTGAGCGGCGCGACCCTCGACCCGGAGGCGTTCGCCAGTGCGAAGCAGATTTGGAAAGCCCCCATCGGCCCCGGCTGGGGGTCGTTCGCGGTGGTCGGTGATCGTTTGTATACAATCGAGCAGGTGGGCAACCAGGAGGCGGTGGTGTGCCTGGACGCCGCCACCGGCAAGCAGATCGGGGAGCGGTACACGTACCCGGCCAAGTTCGACGACCCGCAAGCCGGGGCCGGCCCGCGGTCCACGCCGACGGTGAGCGGAGGGAAGGTGTACGCGATGGGGGCGACCGGCATCCTGAGTTGTCTGAACGCCACCGACTTGAAGAAGGCGTGGGCGGTCGATCTGGTGAAGGACGCCGGCGGGGTGCGGCCGATGTGGGGGTACGCCTCCTGCCCGCTGGTGGTCCACGGGCTGGCGATCGTGTACACCGGCGGGTCGAACGGCAAAGGGGTGACGGCGTTCAACGTGGGAGACGGATCGATCAAGTGGCAGGCGGGCAAAGGCACGCACTCGTACAGTTCGGCGCAGCTCGTCACCTTTTCCGGCGTCGAACAGGTCCTGATGGCCACCAACTACGGCCTCGAATCGTTCGACCCGAAGACGGGCAAGCTGCTGTGGGAGCACGAGTGGCTGATGGGCACGGGCAACCGCACCTGTCAGGTGCCGATCCTCGGCGACGGCGAACTGCTGCTCACCAGCGGGGTGGGCATCCTCGGCACCAAGCGGCTGAAGGTGACGAAGACGGCCGACGGGTGGGACGTGAAGGTGGTGTGGAAGTCGACCGACCCGTCGCCGTACTTCAACGACGGGGTGGTGTACCAGAACCACTATTACGGGTTCAGCGGGATGAAGTTCCACTGCATCGACCTGATGAACAAGGGCGAAGAGGTGTGGGCGGCACCGAAGGGGAACGCCGGGCGGGCGCTGTTCACCGCCGGGGCGAAGTACGGGAACGGGCAGGTGCTGCTGTTCGCCGACCAGGGGCTGCTGGTCGTCACCGAAGCCCGCGAGTCGCTCACCGAGACCGGCCGCGTGTTCCTGCTCAAAGCCACGCCGGACGGGCACACCGAGTTGGCCAGCTTCCCGAGCATCCAGGGGAAGACGTGGAACCACGCCAGCTTCGCCCGCGGCCGGCTGTACCTGCGGAACGGCCAGGAGGCGGCGTGCTACGAGTTGGCGGCGGAGAAGAAGTGAGCAGGGTTCACCACGAAGACCACGAAGACCACGAATCAAGCCGGAAGGGAACAGGGCAGGAGTGCGGACGAGACCCGACCACAAGTCACTCGACCGCCACCGTTGCCGACCCCTCTCTGCTGCTTAGATTCGTGGTCTTCGTGTGATTCGTGGTGGCCCTCTTCTGCTCAACTCCACCTCCCACCCCGCCGCTACCGCACGGCCGGCTCGCCCTCGACCGCCTCCCAGACGGCGGCCAGCTTCTTCTTCGAGTCGGCCGGCAAGTCCTTCTTGCTGAACATGGCCATCACGTACAACTCTGCCAGCACCTTGCCCGACGCTTCCAGGTCGGGGTGGTCCTCGGCGATGCGGGCGGCGAACTCGCTCGGCGTCTCGTCCGGTTGGCGGCCCTGGTCGCGGTCCCACGCCCAGGCGTCGAAGGCGGCGAACGTGTACTCGGCCAACTCGCGGGCGGTGCGCTGCTTCGCGGTGCCGTCGGTGAACGGGTTGTCGAACGCGCTGAACGGCGGCGGGCGGTGAAGCTCTTCCTCCTCCGCGGCTTCTTCTTCCTCGGTCTTCGCCTTCGCCACCTTCTTGCCGAACAGCCCGCGGAACCAGTCGAGCAGCCCCTTCGCCCAGCCGGTGAAGTTGCCGAGATGCTTGAGCAGGAAGTACCCGCCGCCGCCGATCACGGCGACCGCCAGCACGATCCACACGATCCACTTGACCACCTCGCCGACCACCTCGAACCCCTGCCCCAACTTCTCCATCGGGTTCGACCCTTGTTCGCCGTCGGTGCCGTCGCCGTCGCTCCCCTCGCCCTCCGATTTGCCGTCCGACTTGTCACTCTCGTCGCCCTTGTCGCTCTTGTTCCCCTGGCCGTCCTTCTTGTCGTCCCCCTTGTTGCCGTCCTTCTGGTCGTTCTTGTCGCCGCTCTTCTCGCCGTTGCCCTTGTTCCCGTCTCCGCCCTTGTCCCCCTGCTTGTCGCCCTGCTTGCCGCCGCTCTGGTTGCCGCCTTTGTTGTCCCCTTGACCCTTCGCCTGACCGTCGCCCTTGCCGCCGGGCTTGCCACCTTGAGCGGTCTTGTTCCCGTCGCCGCTCTCCTTCCGCTGACCCGCCGCCCCCTCGCCCTTGCCGGCCGAGTTGTCCTTCACCACCGCGTTCTTGCTCGCCTTGCGGTCCAGCTTGCCGCCCTTCTGCTGCGCGAACAGGGGCGTCTCGCTGTGCGGTCGCGGCAGCATCGCGGCCACCCCGATGAACGCCACGATGAGCAGCAGCCCCAGCCCGAGCCACGCGGCCGTCATCGCCGTCGGGATGGTCGCCTTGCGGTCTTCCAGGTAGCGCTTCAGCCCCATCAGCGTGGTCGTCACGAGCAGCCCGAGCGCGCTGCCGACGTAGATCGCCATCTGCCAGAACGTCGCCGCCCGGCGGGCGGAGTCGTCGGCCGGGATCATCGCCTGCCCGAGCGCGAACAGCGGAATGGCCGCCAGCGCGAAGTACAGCACCCACACGCCGGGGGTGTGCGGCTTCTTCTTCCGCCACTCCCGAAACTTCAGGTACTTCTGCACCCACCCGACGACCGGGGCCGGCTCCGGCTCCTTCTTCTTGTTCTTCTTGCGGGTCTCCTGCACGCTACGGTCGGGGTCGAACTCCTCGTCGTCCTCCGCGGCGGTGGTGCTCTTGGTGCCGTCGAGCCCGGCCGCGGCGAGCACCCCGCGGCCGGACGCCTTGCGGGCCTCGTCCAGGTGCGTGCAGTCCCACGTCAGCTTGTCGGCCGTCCACCACACGAGCGCGATCAGGCCGACGTTGATGACCGGGCCGAGCACCTGCCACAGGCCCTTCGGGTACTCGACGAACGCCATGCACGCGATGAAGCACGCCCCGCCGAGTACCAGCCCGTAGGCGGCCGACTTCCACTTGCTCTGGGTGATGGCGATGCGTGCGACGAGGACCGCCCCGAACACGTAGAAGCCGAACGTCCAGTCGAGCCGCCCCTGGAACTGCCCGCCCTGCAACACCTCGATGAGGAAGAACGTCAGGCTGCCGGTCATGAGCATGACCAACACTGGCGCGACGACGACGGACGCCACGTCCACGAGCGGCAGCTTGAATCGTTCCTCGGCCACGGGCGGACTCCGGCGATTACGGTGATGGTGATTGTACCCCCGTTCCGCTGCGGTTGCACGAAACGGCCGCCACCCGCTACACTCGCACTCGTCACCTACAGGAGTGCTCGCATGTCCGCCGCAGTCACCAGCCCGCCGCCCAAACTGCTCACCGCCGAGGAGTACGCCGCCCTGCCCGACGACGGACTGGTGACGGAGTTGGTACGGGGCGTGGTGGTCGAGTACCCGTTCTGTACAGGTCCTCACGGCTACGTCTGCGCCAACATCGGATCCGAGTTGTGGAAGCACGTCCGCCATCACGACCTCGGCCGGGTCATGCAGCGCAGTGGAATCATTACTTGTCGAGACCCGGACTGCGTGCGCGGGCCGGATGTTTCCTTCTTCAGTTACAGTCGGCTCCCACGCGGTCCCCTGCCGACGGGGTATCCGGATGTCATGCCCGAGTTGGTTGTTGAAGTGGTTGACTCGGCCCAGGAATGGCGTGAGGTCTACGCCAAGATCGAAGAGTATCACACGGCCGGTGTCGGACTGGTGGTCGTCGCCGACACCGAGCGCGAACTGGTGGTCCTTTTCCGCAAGGGAGAGTTAGGGACCCAGTTCCGGCCGTCCGACGAACTCACCCTACCCGGAGTGTTTCCCGACTTCCGCGTGCCGGTGCGAACCCTGTTCGAGTGACCCTACCCGACCCGGCTTCCCCGTGGTACAGTGGGCACTTCGTCCCCTCAGCCTTCGGATGGCCCCGCTCATGCGCTCGCTGCCGCGCCCCTTCGCCCTGCTCGTCCCCCTGCTGCTCGCCGCGTCCGCCCTCGCCGCCGAGAACAAGCCGGCCACGCCCGAGGAGCGGGTGAAGAAAGACCTGGAGTACCTCGCCGGCAAGGAGTGCGAGGGCCGCGGGCTGGAGACGGAAGGCATCAAGAAGGCCGGCGAGTACGTCGCCGACCAGTTCAAGGCCGCCGGCCTGAAGCCGGGCGTGGGCGACAGCTTTTTCCAGCCGTTCGACGTGCCCGGCCCGAGCAAGCTGGGCACGCCCGTCTCGCTCGTGTTCAAGAAGGGCGACAAGACCTCCGAGCCGAAGGCGGACGATGGGTACACGGCCACCGTGGCGTCGGCCAGCGGAAAAGCGACGGGCGAGCTGGTGTTCGTCGGGTTCGGCATCACCAGCAAGGAGCAGCCGAAGTACGACGACTACGCCGGCCTGGACGTGAAGGGCAAGGTGGTGGTGGTCGTCCGCCGCACCCCGCAGGCCGACGACGCGAAGGGTCTCTTCGGGGTGAACAACCCGCTCGCCAGCCTGGTGAGCAAGATCCAGAACGCGGCCGACCACGGGGCGGCCGGGGTCCTGTTCGTCAGCGACACCGCCACTGCCGACAAGGACGACAAGCTGATCCCGCCCGAGCAGACGGCCGGGGCGCAGATCGGCGGGCCGGTCATGCACGTCAAGCGGGAGGTGGTGGACGCCCTGCTGAAAGACCAGGAGACTAACCTGGCCGACTGGGAGAAGAAGGTGAACAAGGCCGGCACGCCGGACAGCTTCGCCCTGAAGGGGTGGTCGGCCGAAACGGAGGTGACGGTGGTGAAGAAGAAGTACCCGACCCGCAACGTGGTGGGCGTGCTGGACGGGGCCGGCGACCTGAAGGGTGAGACGGTGGTGATCGGCGCGCACTACGACCACCTGGGCAGCGGCGAGCCGGGCAGCTTCCCCGGCAACAAGGGGAAGGTCCACTTCGGGGCCGACGACAACGGCAGCGGCACCACCGGGCTGATCGAACTGGCCCGCCGGTTCGGGGCGATGAAAGACCGCCAGGGGCGGCGGGTCGTGTTCGTCGCGTTCAGCGGCGAGGAGCAGGGGCTGTTCGGCAGCAAGCACTACGCGGCCAACCCGACCGTGGACGCGAAGTCGATGGCGTTCATGCTGAACATGGACATGATCGGCCGCATGAGCCAGGTGGAAGACAAGGACAAGGACGGGAAGGTGACGAAGAAGGACCGGCTGGTGGTGTACGGTACGGGTACGAGCACCGGCCTGGACAAACTGGTGGACGACACGCTGGCGAAGGGCGACTACAAGCTGTTCAAGATCGTCGGCGGGCAGGGGCCGAGCGACCACACGTCGTTTTACAACAAGGGCGTGCCGGTGCTGTTCTTCTTCACCGGCACGCACAAGGACTACCACCGCCCGACCGACACCCCGGACACCATCAACGTGCCCGGCCTGCTGAAAGTGGTGGACGGCGTGCAAGCGTTCGCCGACCACTTCAGCACGGTGAAGGTGCGGCCCGACTTCATCAAGACGAAGGGCGGCGGCGAAGACCCGACCGACCCGAACCCCCGCGGGCGGGTGGGCATCCCGAAGTTGCAGTTCGCCCCCGGCAACTACGGCGAGGAGGACAAGGGCGTGCTGGTGGAGACGGTGACGGAGGGCGGGCCGGCGGCGAAGGGCGGCATCAAGGAGGGCGACTTCATCGTCGGCATCGCCGGCACCCCGGTGAAGAACATGACCGGGTACATGCAGGCGATGGGCAAGGTGAAGGCGGACACCGAGATCGAGATCACCGTGCTCCGCAAGGACAAAGAGGTGAAGCTGAAGGTGACGCCAATTAAGTGAGTGCGGGCCGAAAATGCCGAACGAGCCGCGACCGCCAGGGAGCGGGGGATTGAACTTCCCCCGCTC
>JANNQE010000110.1:0-2959 GCA_031441625.1 Planctomycetia bacterium | reverse complement strand
CGTCAACTTCAGGTGACCCGCCTTCATTCGCATTCCTTCCCCGTACTCGCCCCCCTTCGCCGGCTCGTAGCACCACTGGTCTTCCGGAATCCCCTCCCGCTCCGAGAGCCAGTTGCAGTACGCCGCGCCGTCGTACCACGTCACCGTCACCGCCGGCGTGTCCGGGCCGGGGCTGTATTGCTTCGTCCAGTCGTGCTTCGGACGGAACCGCAGGAACTGCTCCACCGTCACCTCCTTCGTCCCGAGCGCGAACGTCCGCCCGATTCGCTTCCGGTGCGGCGGCTCGTTCACCTCGATCCGACCCGGCTCCGTCTTCGGCGAACCCAGCGTGAACTCCACCGGACCGCGCACCACCGCGAACGTCTGACCCTCGCCGTTCACGAACCAGTCCTTCCCCTGCGCCACCGCCGGCGCGGGCAGCAACGGCCCCACCGGGACCGGCACCGGCGCGAGGTCCGCCAGACCCCGCGCCAGGACCGGCGCGCGGGCCGCTGCCGCCAACTCCGCGTCGATCGCCGCCAGTTCCTTCGCCTTCCCCCAGTGCTGGCGCAGCAGCCAGTCGATGGCCCCGTGCAGGCCGGGGTCCGAATGCTCCCGGTACAGCACCAGCAACTTCGCCGCCAGCGCCTCGCGCTCGGCCGCCGGCACCACCTCCACCGGAAAACCACCGAGCGCCACGAGCAACGCCCGTTTCGCCGACACGTCCGATTCCACCTCGAAGCGCCGCATCAGGGCCAGCGGGTCCGCACCCAGATCGACCAGCCGCGCCAGCAGGTAGCTCCGCGCCGTCGGGTCCCCGTCCTTCGGGAACGCGAACACCGGCCACACCGACTCCGCTTCCCCCAGCGTCAGCAGCACCGCCGCCGCCGTGGCCCGCCGCCGGCCCAGCGCCTCGTGCGCCTCGTCGGTCCAATCGTCCTTCGCTTTCTTCGCCAGTTCCGCCGTCAGCACCGGAATCACGGCCCCCTTGTTCGCGGTCACCGCCGGCACGAACTGGGCCGCGTGCCGCGGGTCCATCACCAGCATCAGGTCCGCCGCCTCCGCCGGCCGGTCCTGCGTGTACCGGGCCAGCGCGGTGGCCGTCAGGTCGTACCCGCTCACCTCGGCCGCCAACTGCACCTCGTCCAGCTTCCCGCCCCGCAGCCGGTCCCGTGCCTCGGGATACCGCTTCACCAGCGCCGGCACCAGCACCTCCCGCACCGGCTCCAGCGCCGCGAACCAGACCGCCGCCGAAAGCGGGTTCTCCAGCACCACCAGGTCCGCCACCGCCGAGGCGA
Organism: Planctomycetia bacterium; assembly: GCA_031441625.1. Classification (GTDB taxonomy): domain Bacteria; phylum Planctomycetota; class Planctomycetia; order Gemmatales; family Gemmataceae; genus JALHQU01. The sequence goes on along the minus strand of JANNQE010000110.1, from coordinate 1,682 downwards.
CCGCCGCCCACCGCTCGTCGTCCGGCGCGAGTCCGGCGAGGGCACACGCCGCCCGCACCCGCTTCCCGGCGTCGGCCTTCGCGTCGGTCAGCACCGCCCACAGCCCCGGCGCGACCGCCTCTGTGTGCGGCTTGAGGGCGTCGCGGAGGGTGAGCAGTTCCTCGGGCTTGCACGCCGGCAGGTACGCGGCCAACTCCGCCGCTCGCGTCGGCTCGTCCGCCAGCAGGGCCAGCCGGGCGTGCAACCCCGGCTTCGTGCCGACGGGCTGTGAGGCCAGTTCCCGCAACCGCGCCCCGGTCAGCTCGCGGAACTCCGTCAGGTCGCGGACCACCCGCGGCACCGAGACCGTTTCGGCCGTCGAGAGGGCATCCACCAGGGCACTGGCCCGCGTCTCCCGCAGGTCCGCCTGTCGCTTCGCCTCGGCGACGTGGTTGTCCTCCGCCCGCTGCTTTTCGGCAACCAGGTTGTCTTCGGCCCGCAGCTTCTCGTTCGCCAGGCGGTCGGCTTCCTGTTGCTTTGCCGCCCGGTCCTGCTGCACCACCACCTCGGCGATGCCCCCAACGATGGCGACCAGCACCGCGAACCCGGCCAGCGCCAACTGCACCCGCCGCCGCTTCCGTTGTTCCAACGCCTGCGTCTCGGCTCGCGCACGGTCCGTCTCCGCCCGACGCAACCGCGACTCCACACCCGCCCGGTACACCCCCACTTCCGATGCCACCGCCCGCGCGTCCGCCGGACGGTCGGCCGGGTCCGCCGACAGACACCGCCGGGCCACCCCGACCAACTCCGCGTCCCCGCCGCACCCGTCGAGCCGGGCCTGCACGTCGGCGAGGTCTGCCTTCGCCGCCTTGCCGATCGTCTCCCGCCCGGTGGTGCCGACGAACGCCGGCTGACCGGTCAGGATCGCCGCCAGCAACGACCCGAGAGCGAACACGTCGGCACGGGCATCGACCACTTCACCCCGGGCCTGCTCCGGAGCCATGTACCCCGGCGTGCCCATGACCGTCCCCGCTCGCGTCAAGTCGGGGGCATCGTCGATCGGGTCCGCGGCCGGTCCCTCGGCGTCGGCGGCCCGCTGTTCCTTTGCCAGCCCCCAGTCCATGACCTGCACCTCGCCGAATTCGCCCACCATCACGTTCAGCGGCTTCAGGTCGCGGTGCAGGACGCCACGGCTGTGGGCGAACCCGACTGCCTGGGCGATCGACTCGAACACCTGCACGAAACGCGGAAGGTCGGCACCCGGCGACGGCCGTTCCTTCAGCAGGTCGGCGAGGGTACGACCGCGGATCAGCTTCATCACCAGGTAATGGCCCCCATCGGCCAGGGTGCCGAGGGCGTGGACCGGCGGGATGCCGGGGTGCGGCAGCCGGGCGGTGATCTTCGCCTCGGTGACGAACCGCTCGGCGTTCGCCCCCGGCAGCAGCGTCTTGATGGCCACTTCGCGGTCGAGGGTCAGGTGGTGGGCGGCGTACACCCGGCCCATGCCGCCCTTCGCGATCTCGCCGGTGATCGTGTAGCCGGGGATGTCCGGGGCACCGGCCGGCGGGTCGGGCAGGCGAGGGTTGGTGGAGTCGGCGGAGGCGTCCACCGTGGCCGGCTCGGCGGGCGGCACGAGAGCGGTGCGGTCGGGGTCGGCGGACGGGAGGGTGGCCGGGTCGGGAACGGCGGAGCGGGTCGGGTCG
>JANNQE010000109.1:0-2283 GCA_031441625.1 Planctomycetia bacterium | reverse complement strand
GGCCCGCTGCGGCGGGGCCGGGTCGGGGTTGGCGGCATTGAACGGGATGGACGACCGCGCGGCCCCGCCGCGGGGGGCGTCGCCGCTCGCGCCGGGCGGCGGGCCGACCTGCGGCCCGAGGGCGAAGTCGGCGAACGACGGCGGCCGCTGACCGGGCGGGGCGGCCGGCGCGTCGGGCAGTTCGCTCGCGCTGCCGCCGGCCGCCGCCGGGATGGGCAGGATGTTCCCGCACGTGGGGCACCGCCCCCGCTTGCCGCCGGCGTCGTCCGGGGCGTGCAGAACCCCGCCACAGTTCGAGCACGTCACCTTGATGGGCATGACCGTCTCCGAGCGATGCGAGGGGCGGGAGCTGATGCGGTCAGTGTACCGCCGGCGGCGTGGGAAACCAATCGACTCCGACGACCGGCCGCGGGCGACCGGGCGGGACGTACCGGCTGTCACGAAAAAGCGGGCGGTTCACCCGCCCGCTTCGACTCACCGCTTGTACTTCTTGGTGCTGCGGAGTTTCTGTTTCCGCTTGCGGTTCCGCTTCTTGGCGGCGTTCCGGAGGGCCTTGCTCGCGTGCTGAATCCCCATCGGGGTGGCTCCAAGTCGTTGTAAGTGGAAGGGGTGATTGTACAGCCGAGGGCGGTTCTGTCACGGCGAAAAGACGCGACGAAGTGCCCTGTGTTCTGCTTTCGGCGAACCCGGCCCGCAGGCCGTGGGTGCCAACGGCGAACCTCACGCACCCACCGACCTTGCGGCCGGGGTTCGCCCGAAGACCGCCGGCGAGTGGCTTTTCGCCCCGCCCGACCTACCCTTTCCCAAACGGGCGACCGCGACCACGAGGGCCGAACGTGCAGGAAACTCAGTGTCCGCAGTGTGGCGAGTGGCTGGGCGTGCCGCCCGAGTTCGCCGACCGACCGGTACGGTGCGGGGCCTGCGGGCGGGTCATCCAGCCGCACGAGCGGGGCAGTTCACCCCCGCCCCCGCCGGCGCGGTCCGCCCCACAGTTCCCCCGCAACGACGACGACGCCCCGGCCTCCCGCGGCCCGCGGTTCCCCGACCAACCGGAGTACGGAGCCGACGCCCCGCCCCGCAAGAAGGGCGGGCTGCTCTGGCTCTGGCTACTGCTCGGCCTGGGCGGGTTCGGCTTCTGCTGTTGCGGCGGCTTGGTGGCATTCGTCTTCTTCGCCGCCGCCAACCCCAAATGGGAGCCGTACACGGCGGAGAACGGGGCGTTCACCGCCGAGTTCCCCGGCAAGCCGGTGACTCAACAGAAGCCGGTCAAATGGCCGGACGACAAGGAGGGCACCGGGTACGAGTACGCCGCCCTGCAACCGCTCCAACAGCAAGGGGTCGGGTTGCACTACACCGACATCCCGAAGTCGCTCCGGAAGGTCACGGACGACGAGACCTTGCTCAAAATCTGGCTGAAGGACTTCAAGGCGAAGTCCACGAACTTCACCGAAAAGTCGTCGTCGCTGTCCAAGCCCGGCAAGTATCAGGTGATGGACGTGGAGGGGACCATGATGGACCCGCAGCACGGTCTGCTCCAGGTGTCGCTCCGGCTGATGATCGTCGGCGACCGGGCGTTCCTCCTCGTCGCCGCCGGCAAGGACCGGAGGAAGATGCAGCCGATGCGGGACCGCTTCTTCGACTCGTTCAAACCGGCCGAGCCGAAGAAGGACGCCACCCCCGACCCGAAGGAGAAGTGAGAATGACCCAGTCCGTTCGCATCGGCGTCATCACCGTGTCGGACCGCGCCAGCCGCGGGGTGTACGAGGACCGCGGCGGGCCGGCCGTGGCCGACTGTCTGAAGGAAATGCTGTCCGGCGTGTGGGAGGTGGTGACGCGCCTCATCCCCGACGATCAGGAGCAGATCGAATCCACCATCACCACCCTGTGCGACGACGAGGGCTGTTGCCTAGTAGTGACGACCGGCGGCACCGGACCCGCCCGGCGGGACGTGACCCCCGAGGCGACGGAAGCGGTGTGCCAGAAGCTGCTGCCGGGGTTCGGCGAACTGATGCGGGCGGTGTCGTTGACGGCGGTGCCGACGGCCATCCTGTCGCGGCAGACGGCCGGCGTGCGGGGCACGTCGCTGGTGGTGAATTTGCCCGGCAAGCCGTCGGCCATCCGCGAGTGCCTGCTGGCGGTGATGCCGGCCATCCCGTATTGCGTCGATCTGATCGGCGGCCCGCGGCTGGAAACGAACGCCGCCGTGGTGACGGCGTTCCGCCCGAATGGGTAGGTGCCGCCTGTCAACAAGAGCGGCCGGGTTTACCCCGGCCGTCTTGGTCG
>JANNQE010000108.1:0-2316 GCA_031441625.1 Planctomycetia bacterium | reverse complement strand
GATCGGGTCATGGGGGAACTGCTCGGGGCGGGAAAGCCGCGGTGTACCTAACACTCGACCACCACTCCGAACCCCGGCCGACGACAGGCCAGACAGGCGACTCAGCAGTCGGTTCCAGCAGTGGTTGTCGTCTGCGCGCCGCGGGACCGGGGTTTAGTTTCAGACCCGCCCGCGGAGCGATCCCCATGCGCCTGCTCGTACTATCCGCCGCCGCGGTCCTGTTCGTCGGCGGAACGCGCGCCGACGAACCGGCCCCGAAGGACCTCACCGCCCGCGCCGAGTACACGCTCAAGACCGCCCGCACCCGCGACCCCGTTCTCGGCGGGGCGAAGGACAAGGTGTTCGTCAGCGTCTGGATCCCCGACGGCGTGAAGACCCTTCGCGGCGGCATCTGCAACCCGTTCTCGAAGGACGAGCCGGTGAGCAAGCACTGGCAGGCGGCGTGCCGGTACTGGGGCTTCGCCTACATTCAGGTGGACTTCGACGCGGTCAAGAAGGAAGAGTTTGCCCTGCTCACGACCGGACTGGCCGACCTGGCGAAGAAGTCCGGTCACCCCGAGTTAGAGCACCTGCCGCTCTGCTTCACGGGCATGTCTCGGGGCGGCGGGATGAGCATGCAACTCGCCGAACTGATGCCCGAACGCACCATCGCCTCTGTCCCGGTCTGTCTGGAGGTCGGGCCGGCGTCCGACGCCACCCGCCGCGTCCCGGTGGTGACCGTCTTCGGCGAGAAGGACGGGTCGCAGATGAAACTGCTACAGGCCAAACTGCCGGTGGAACGAAAGCTCGGTGCCCGGTTCGGAATCGCGGTGCAGTGGAACCGGAAGCACGAGTTCGCACTGGCCAACAACCTGTCGTTCGTGTTCTTCGACGACGCGCTTTCCCGCCGACTGCCGAAGGCACCCGTCGCGGACAAGCCCACCAAGCTCGCGGACATCCTGCTCGAGGACGGCTGGCTCGGCGACGTTTCGACGTGGGACAAGGACGGGAAAATCCCAACCGTCGCCGCATGGAAGGAGTTCAAGGGCGACCGCGACGCGGCCTGCTGGTTCCCGTCGGAACGCACCGCGGCCGTCTGGCGGGCGTTCGTCGGGGCGAGCAAGGACGTGACGATCACCACGCCGGCCGGCCTCGGCGACGGCCAAGCGTTCGTACTCCAGTCGGCCAAGAAGCCGGTGCCGGTGAAGCTGACGCTGCCGAAGGACAGCAAGCCGACGAAACTGGTGATCTGGGACGCGCACGAGAAGTTGGCGGAGAAGGCCACCGGACCGTGGGAATTCGAGGTGACGCTCAAGCCCGGTATTCACTCCCTGATTGCGACCGTTGAGGACGCGACCGGCCGACGATCCTCCCGGCCGCACACGGTCGTCGTCGAGGAGTAACCTCCGATCTGAATCAGGCGAACCGGCTCGTCGTGGCGAGCCGAGATCGCGGGTTCAGATCTCCCCCACCTTCTGCCGCAGCATCTGTTCGGCGTTCCCCTGCCACCGCTGCACGTCCTTCGCCAGCCCGACGGCGGTGTCGTAGCGGCGGGAGCGGTCCTTCTCCAGCGCCTTCATCACGATCCAGTCGAGTTCCCCCCGCACCAGCCCGGCCAGCTTCGCCGCGTCGGTGCCCCGCTTCGCCGACACCGCCGTCAGCGTCGCTCCAAGCAAAGTGAGCCTCATGTTCGGACTTGGTGGCTCCTCTTCCTTGATGATCCGCCGGATCTCGTCGAACGCGGCCTTGCGGAACCGGTCGCCGTCGAAAGGAGTGGTCCCCGTGAGTAGTTCATAGAGCAGCACGCCGAGTGCGTAGACATCGCTGCGGGTGTCCACGTCCAGCCCGCTCATCTCGGCCTGCTCCGGGCTCATGTAGAGCGGGGTGCCGATCATCTGGGCGAACCGCGTGTAGATCGTCTTGTCGGTCAGCGACTGGCCGACCGCCTTCGCCACCCCGAAGTCGATCACCTTCGGCACCGGAACCCCGTCGTGTGAGGTGACGAGGACGTTGGACGGCTTCAGGTCGCGGTGGATGACGCCTTTCTGGTGGGCATGCTGCACCGCCTGACACACCTTGACGAACAGCTCCAGCCGCTCCTTCGGGGTCAGGTGGTTGGCGTCGGCGTACTCGGTGATCGGCACGCCCTTGACCAACTCCATGACGAAGTACGGTCGGCCGGTGTCGGTGGTGCCGGCGTCGAACACCTTGGCGATGTTCGGGTGGTCCATCAGCGCCAGCGCCTGCCGCTCGGCCTCGAAGCGGGCGAGCACTTGTTTCGAATCCATGCCCGCCTTGATCAGCTTGATGGCGACGAACCGCTTCACCGGCTCGGTC
>JANNQE010000107.1:0-4415 GCA_031441625.1 Planctomycetia bacterium | reverse complement strand
GGTCGTTCACTCCACCAGTGAACGACCCCGTTGGGGTCGGGGCGGTTGTGACGGGTTGCGTTCCCAGGGTGTCGGTGCTTCGCACCTCAACCCTGGACTGGGGGAACAACCCCTTCGGGGTTGACCGCTCGTCTGGGTCATCCGGCTGATCGCCACCGATCACGCTACCGTCGGCTGCTACACTGCCTGCATCCCCATTCCATGTCACTCCCATGCTCCCGAACTACACCCCGTACAAGAACCTGCCGCCGCTCGCCGGGCTGTGCAGCATCGAAGAGGCCACCAAGCCCGGCCTGCCGCTCGACGAGTGCGTCCGCCGGCTGAAGCGGTTCCACTACTGCTTCAAGCGGCTGCACGAGATCCTCACCGCCCGCCTCACGTCCGAGCCGATCTACGAACTGAAAACGGCGTTCGCCCACCACGCCTACCTGTGTGCCGAACACGTGTCGGCGCTGCGACAGCGCATCAGCGAGATGCGTGAACCGCCGCTGGGATTGGAGGACGTTCCGAATCTGGCCCTGGAGGTGTTCTTCGATGAAATCCTGTGCGCCCCGACGACGGAGGAGTTGATGTGGGGGATGTATCTCGTAGCTGCGGGCCAACTGACGGACTCCATCGAACAGTACACGAAATACACCCATCCGCTGACCGATGCTCCAAGTCTGCGAGTTTTGAAATTCGCACTCATCGAATTGGGAGAGATGCATGATTTCTGGTTTGCTGCTTGGGAAGCGATGGGAAAGCCGAGATCGCATGAGGACTGGGCCAACAACGTGCTGGACTTACTTCTTGAGGCGGCCAAAGGTCTCGACGGCAGTTGGACGTGGATGACCTCCGACGAACCCATTATCCGCCGCTACTCCGCCACGCCTTACACCTACGATCCCGTTCCGCAACGCGATGAGCGGTTCACCGACCCGTGGAACCAAGGGGTGAACGCCGAGGCGTTCCTCTACTCCGAGCAGTTCGCGGCGCGGGACAAGGTGCTGATGATGCTGTTCAAGCGGCTGCGGGAGATCGACGTGCCGGAGATGATGGCGAGCATCATCGTGCAGACGAAGGGCAAGCCGTGGGGGTACTACCGCGACATGAGCCGGCAGCTCTGGGACGAGGCCCGGCACGCCATGATGGGCGAAGTCGGGTTCGTCGCCCTCGGCGTGGACTGGACGAAGGCCCGCATCACCTGGAACTGGAGCTACCGGCTGAACACCGAGTGTTCGCCGCTCGAACGGCACGGGGTGCTGTTCTTCATCGAGCAGGGGCTGATGCCGAAGACGGGCAAGCGGTACGAGTTCGAGGTGGCCGGCGAGAGCGGCATCCCGATTGCGAAGACGATTCAGGACTTCGACTGGGCCGACGAAGTGCTGCACAGTCAGATCGGCCGCGAGTGGTACGTGAAGCAGTTCAACAGCTTGCAGGAGGCGCTGGCGTTCGGCGACGCGGCGTGGACGAAGATCACGAGCAACTGGACGACGGTGAAGGAGCAGGGGCTGACGCAACACGCCAACTGGTGGCCGGCGATTTACGAGCAGGCGTGCGCGTCTGCGGGGCGTGAACCCGATCCGTTGGTGATGCAGTACGACGAGACGTATGAGGCGAAGCGGGCCGACCTGCGGGGCGTGGTGGGGGAGTGAGTGGCGAGGCGGGTGTGGTCCACCCACCCCAACGAGCCGCCGTTCAGAAGTAGTACTGCGCCAAAATGCCGAACCCGTGGGTGGTGCCGCTGTTCGCCGGGCCGGGCACGTCGCGGCGGATGTTGCTGTACTGGAACTGGAGCTTGGCGTTGTCGTTCAGCAGCCAGTTCAGCCCGACGGTGTGCCGTCGATGCCATGGTCGTTCAGGTCCAGGTCGCTGTCGCGGTACGCCACCTGCCACGCCCCGGTGCCTTGCAGCCCGCCGGTCGCGTCCCAGCGGAAGTTGTTCTTCACCTTGATGCGGTCGTACAAGCCCATCCGCTTGTCGTACCCGCGGTGCTCGCCGGTCAGGATGTAACTGGTCTCGGCGTACCCGCCCCAATAGAGGGGGTTCGTGCCCGGCCGCCCCACCCCCGGCCCGAACACCGGGCGGGCGTTGTCCACGAACGCGAACGCCCCTTCCGCCTGCACCGAGAACGGCCCGTCGATCCAGAGCAGTTCGGGGCTGACGGTGTTCACGTGGTCGGCCAGCAGGAAGCCGGTGTCCACGAACCGCGACGGGTTGCCGCCGAGGGTGGTCTGGATGCCGGTCGCGTCCCGCAGTTCGGGCCGCGCCCGGAACCGCACCACGTTCTGGCTGTCCCCGAACGCGCTGCCGGTGCCGCCCGGCTGGATGGTGCGGCCCAGGTCGGCCTTCCGCCACTGGTACGACGCCCCCAGGTGCAGCAGCTTCGCCCCGTCGCACTCGTAGATCGGCAGGCCGGTGACGCGGGTGGTGGTGGCGTAGTCGCCGCCGCCGAAGTCGGACGTGAAGAAGCCGGTCGGCTGGATGCGGTGGACCATGCCCTGCACCACCATCCGCTGGTCCAGGTAGTTGTTCATGACGAACACGCCCGGCGCGAACAGCGTCCAGATGGCGTCCGACAGGCTGGAGCGGTCTTGCAGGAACGTCTGGTGGTAGTCGCTGGCGATCATCTCCAGGCCTTGCGGCACCTTGTGCTGGCCGACCCGCACCGTGCCCACGCCGGGCAGGTCTTTCACCCCGAGCCACAGGTGGTCGAAGGTGGTGAAGTTGAGCTGCTCGAAGTTCACCTCCATCTGGTACTCGAACTTGTCGTACACCACCCCGTCGGTGCGGAGCCGCACGCGGCGGAAGAACACGCCGTCGTCCAGCACGCCCACGCCCCCGCTCGGCCTGGCCGCCGGCACCCCGCCGTTGCCCGGAGCCGCCCCCTTCAGCGACTGCGGCTGTGCCCACCAGATCGGCTCGAACTGGAACCGCCCGCCGACGTGGAACCGCCACTCCTTGTTCGGCGTCTCGAACCAGAGCTGGTTGTCCCAGTAGCTTTGCAGCGGGAACTTGGTGCCGGTGTCGAGCGCTTTGGCGATCAGTTCCTTCTGCTTCGTGTCGTCGTCGGCCTTCTTCCTGGCGTCCCGCTCCTTCAGGTAGGCGTCCACCGCCTTCTGCACGTCGGGCGGCAGCTTGGCCTCTTCCGGCTTGCCGTCCGCCACCTGCTCGACCGCCAGCGTCGGCACGGGTGGCACGGTGGCGAACCCGGCGGTGGGGCTTTGGGCGGTGGCGACCGCGACCGCGACCGCGACCGCGACCGCGACCGCGACCGCGACCGCGAGAGCGTGTGGTCATCGAGCAAAGTCCGGCGCGACCGGGCGTCCCTCCGGCCGCATGTTGACGAGTTGCTTACGTCACATCGGCCATCGGCGGTGGCGAAGTGGAGCGAATAATCCGGATGTGTCGGCGGCGCTGAACACCGCGGAACCGTCCGGCAGCTTCATCCTGCCGGCGGCCGTCTGGCGCTCCTCTTCGATCAGGGCGTGGGCCAGGATTGCCGTCGTCGGCCACCGAGGAAGAGGCGATCGCTCGGTGTGCGGGGAGGTGCTGTCACTGGTCGTCAGTTCGGTGACCAGTGACGGGTGAGGCTGGCTCCCGTTCGACAATGGCTCACTTGCTGAGCTTGCCGAGTGCGTCAACCGCTGCATCGCGCACCGTCTTCTCGTTCGAGATTTTCAGCTTCTCCAACATCGGCCCAAACTCCTTCGTGGCCGGCGCGCCAAAGTCGGCGAGGGCTTTGCACGCCGCGGTAGCAAGCGAGTGACTTTTCCCCTCCGACTCGGCCAGCCACACTTTTGACACCGCGAAGAGCTGATCGGTGTCACCGGACGCCTTGGCCCATGCCTGGAGGGCCTTATACGCCCCAGTCCTGCTGCCGTTGACCGAGTTTGGGGAAACCGCCACCTTGGCCATGGCTGCCGCCACGTCTCCGTCAGTGACGCCAATCGTCCAGACCGCATTCGTGGCCGCTTGGCCGGCGGGGCGGCCCAGTCCCGCGGGCGGGCGGCCCGCCTGTTCGTGGCGGAAGCGGCGGTGGTGCTCGACCGGCCGGCCAAGCGGAAGACGAACGGGCGGTCGGTGGAGGTGCCCGGCCGCCCGCTCGAACTGCGGCTGGTGATGACCGAGGTGCGGGACGCGGGCGGGGCGGTGCTGGCCACGTGGTGGCTGCTGACGAACGCGCCGGGCGAGGTCGGAGAGGTGGTCCGCCGGGCTTGTGCAACCGGGTGTGCAACGCGGGTCAGTGACGGGCGGAATCGCCTGAGATTTCAGGGCGTCCGGCGTGTCGTGAGCCGGACTGTCGATCCGGAGGTTGCGGGTTCGAGTCCCGTCGCCCTCGCTAGTGCAACTCAACGCGGCCCGGTGCGAATCAGCGCCGGGCCTCTTCATTTCCCGCCCAGTTCCCGGTTGTTGTCACCCGACGGTCGGCAAGC
>JANNQE010000106.1:0-14476 GCA_031441625.1 Planctomycetia bacterium | reverse complement strand
TCTCGAACCCGCTCCTGCCGCGGGAGTACACCCTCGATTTGGGCGTGCATCACCACAACGGCACGACCAGCGACTACGTCCAGCGGGCGTTCGACTTCAGCGTGCTGCGGGTGGCGGAATCCGGCGACGACCACTACCCGTGGCCGAGCACCCGGGGGTACGTGAGGCCGGCCGGGCGGTGGAACACCGGCTCGCAGGCGGTCGGGCTGTAACCGGGATCGGGCATCACTTCAGGGGTGAGACGGTGGATTACCTTCGGCGGAACCGGGAAGCCTACGAAGAACTCGTCGAGTTCGTCCTGGCGCTACGTGACCGCGTCAGCCCGAACCTGCTGCTCGAACTGATCGGCCAGGCGGCGTGGTTCGCGACCGTCAATCACCCGGGCTACTTCGCCGACGCCCGGATCGAAAACCTGGCCCTCGCGGTCGGCGAGTGCAGCCGAACGCCCCTCCGAAACACTCCGGAGCGGCTGCCGCGGACACCCGGCCGCCGGCACGTGCTGCACGTCGCCACCGAGGTGGCTGCAATCGGCGGGCACACCCGAACCATCCGCCACTGGGCCGAACTGGACCGCGAGTCGGTCCACTCGCTCGCACTCACCAAGCAGAAGTACTGCGAGATCCCGGCCTGGTTACGGCAGGCCATTACCGTATCCGGGGGGCGGGTGGTGGTGCTTCCGCCCGACGCGCCCGTGCTCACCCGCGCCGGCCAACTGCGGGCCGTCGCCGCCGATGCCGACCTGGTGGTCTCGCACCACTTCACCGAGGACGTGGTACCGCTGGCCGCATTCGCCGCACCGGGCGGAGCTCCAGTCGGCGTCATCAACCAGTCCGACCACGTGTTCTGGCTCGGCCCATCGGTTGCCGACACCGTCATCAACCTCCGCCCCATCGGGCGGACGGTGACTGAGCGGCGTCGGGCCGCTCGACACAACACCCTACTCCCGATCCCCATCGAGGAACTGCCGCCCTCGCTTGACCGGACCACCGCCCGCGGTCAACTCGGCATCCGACCCGACCGGGTGATGCTGCTGAGCGTCGGCCGGGAGAACAAGTACGTGCCGAGTACGACGCACAACTTCTTCGCGTCCGTTTCCGCCCTGCTCGCCGAACACTCGGCCGCCGAGATGTTCCTGGTGGGGGTGAGCCTTGAACGGGCCCGCCCGTACCTCGACCCGGCGACCGCGGATCGTTTCCACTGCGTGGGGGCGGTGGAGAACCCCGCGTTGTATCGGGCCGCCGCCGACATCTACCTGGAAGGGTTTCCGTTCGGGTCGCAGACGGCCATGCTCGAAGCCGGACAGGCCGGTCTGCCGCCGGTGCCGGCGTTCGCCCCGAACAGCCAACTGGTCGTCACCCAAGACGAAGCTTTCGACGGCGTGGTATCGGTTGCCGACAGCGAACCGGCATATCGTGCGGCGGTCGGCGAACTGATCCTGTCGGCCGACCGCCGGCGGCAACTCGGCGGAGAGTGCGCCGGGCGGGTCCGCACGCTCCACACCGGGGATGGCTGGCTCGCCCGTTTGCACCAACTGTATCAGGCGACCGCACAACTGACCCACTCCCCGGCCCCGATCCCCCCGACGCCGTTCCGGGCCGAACCGGACGACGTTGGGGTAGCGGCGTTCCATGCCTTCCACACCGATGCCGGCGGCACTCTCGCCTCGGACCTGCGGTACAAACTGCGGCGGGCCGCGTTCGACGCCGCCTTCTCCGGCCGGGAAGCCGGAGACTACGTCGGGGTGTGGCGGGTGCTGCGGCTCGCCCGGCGCACGTGGGGCGACGACGGCTCCCTCCGTCGGGTCGAGCGGAAGTTGATCCCCCACTGGGTGCTCCGGCGAATCGTCCCCCGCCGGACTCGTGACGCGGTCATCCTCAACTGACCAACCTGTAAGAATCGGCCATGCCCGCGACAGCTCCGCTTACCGTCTCCGTGGTGATCCCGGCGTACAACCGGGCGCACACCATCGGCCGTGCCATCGAGAGTGCCCTGGCACAGACTCGCCGGCCGGCCGAGGTGATCGTCGTGGACGACCGTTCGACCGACGACACCCGTGAGGTACTCGCCGACTGGCAGCGGCGTCAGCCGCTGGTTCGCCCGGTGTTCCGGGCGACGAACGGCGGGCCGGCCGGCGCGCGGAACGCCGGGGTGACGGCCGCTCGCGGGGACGTGATCGCCTTCCTCGACTCGGACGACGTTTGGCTGCCGGAACACCTCGAGCGGTGCTGCGGGCTGCTCGACGCCGACCCCACCCTCGACCTGGCATTCGCCGACGTCCGCCGGGTGACCAATTCCGGCGTGGTGCTGCACCCCTCCTTCCTGAGCGGGCACAAGCGGATCGACCGGTATCTGGCTCCTCACCCGGCCGGGTCGGACTGGTTCCGCTTCCGCGTTCCCGAGGCCGAGGTGCTGTACGCCGACTATGTGGTGCCGGTGCAGACGACCGTGATCCGTACGGCCGTCGCCCGCGCGTTCCCGTTCGACGAACGCCTCCGCGGGCCGGAGGACTACCAGTTGGCACTGCGGCTCGCCCGCGCCGGAAAGCGGTTCGGGTACGTCGACCGGGTGCTCGGCGAGTGCCTGTTGCACGAGGCCAACCTGGTGGGTGACGGGGCCGACCTGCGGATGTGCGGCGAGGACATCAAACTGTGGACCGGGCTGCTGAACGACCCGGCCACTCGTGGGGGGGGCCGGCGGGCCTGCCACGGCCACCTGTCGCGGCTGCATCACGACCTGGGGCACGGGTTCCTCCGCCGGGGCGAATCTGGGCCGGCCGTGCGGGCGTACCTCGAGAGCATCTGGCACCGCCCGTCTGTCCGCGCCGCCCGCGGCCTCGCCAACGCGGCCGTCAGTTGGGTGACCGGCCGCGGACCACAAAGGGGGGCGAAGTGAACGAACCACCTGCAACCGGCCGGCGGCTCCGCATCGCGGTCGCGTCGAGCGGGCTGGGCCGCATCTTCCGCGGGGTGGAGGCGTGGGCGGCCGATCTGGCCAAGGCCCTGCACGACCGAGGGGAGGATGTGCTGCTGTTCAAGGGCGGGGGCCGGGCCGAACACCCTTACGAGCGGGTGGTGTCGTGCCTGGAACAAGGGTCGGAGGCGATCCGCCGGTTCCGCCGGTGGCTCCCCCGCGGGGCGTGGCGGTTGGGGTTGGGCACCGAGGTGCAGGTCGAACAGACCACGTTCGCCGTCAACCTGCTCGCCGAACTCCGCCGGCACAAGATCGATGTGCTGCACGTGCAGGACGCCCAGGTGGTGGTCGTCACCCAGTTGGCCAAGCGGCTCGGCCTGATCCGCACCCCCACCGTCCTCGGGCACGGGACGGAGGAGTCGCTCGACTACCTGAAGAAGATTCGCTACCTCCAGCACCTCGCCCCGTGGCACCTGGAACAGGCCCGCTCGGCCGGGGCCTGGCGGCCGACCTGGACCGCCCTCCCGAACTTCATCGACACCGACCTGTATTCGCCCGGCCGGGCCGACGGCCTGCGGGCCGAACTGGGCATCCCGGCCGACCACTTGGTGGTGCTCACCGCCGCCGCGGTCAAGCGGCACCACAAGCGGATCGACCACCTGCTGGAGGAGTTCGCCCGGCTGCGAACCGCCCGGCCCGACTTGCCGGTCACCCTGGTGGTGGCCGGGGCGGCCACCCCGGACACGCCCGAACTGGTAGCGTCGGGCACCGCCCGGCTGGCCGACCGGGTGCGGTTCCTGGTCAACTTTCCGCGGGAGAGGATGCCCGACCTGTACCGCACGGCCGACCTGTTCGTGCTGTGCAGCCTGTTCGAGATGATGCCGATCGCCGTGCTGGAAGCGGGGGCGAGCGGGCTGCCCGGTCTGGTCCACAGCCACCCGGTGTTGGAGTGGATGACCGGGCCGGGCGGCCACCGGGTGGACATGGCGACGTCCGGCGAGTTGGCGACCGCCATCGCCCGGCTGTGCGATGCCCCCGACGAACGCCGTCGGTTGAGCGCCGAAGCCCGCGGGTATTGCGTCGGCACGTTCGGCCGTGACGAGGTCGTCGGCCGGTTGCTCGACTACTACCGGTCCGTCCAACGCGCCGAGAAGGCCCGCCGCGCCGTCGCCGCCGCCAGATAACCACCCCTACACCCCGCCGAGATCGTCCCATGGGACCGTTGGTGTCGGCCGTCATCCCGACCTACAACTACGGCCGGTTCGTGGCCGAGGCGGTGGAGAGCCGAACCAGGGGGCTGTCCGCCGCACGCAATCGACTCGTCAGGGAACACACCTCCGCACAACGACTGGCCCGCGGACACTTTGGGGTGACAGTGGGTGACAGCCCACTGTTTGTAACCAGCGGAAGTGTCACTGTTGGCCTCAGCGTAAACCACGTTGCTGGCGCGAAGCTGGCGTCGGGTCACATTTTCGCCGCTTCCCCTTCTGCCTCAGATTTCAGCCGTACCCGCAGCGTTGAGGGTGCGGAACGGCCCGCGCGGGGGCCGTCTCACCCCCTTCCGCGTCGTCGTCGGCGCGCGGTATGCAATCACGTGTCCAGACGCGCGACGGTGTCTCCTCCGGGGATACCGTTCGAGTCTCACTCCGACCTGGGTGTCTGTCACCCAGAATAACGGAGTACGTCCTGACCGGAAGAGCGAGCACGGCATCATGGCCGACGTGGGCGACAGCTACGTCAACTTTGCTCCACCCCATACACCCCCGCCGAAATCGCCCATGGGACCTTTGGTGTCGGCCGTCATCCCGACCTACAACTACGGCCGGTTCGTGGTCGAGGCGGTGGAGAGCGCGCTCGCCCAGACGTACACCCCGCTCGAGGTGATCGTTGTGGACGACGGGAGCACGGACAACACCCGTGAGCGGCTGGCCGGGTATGGGGATCGCATCCGGTACGTGTACCAGCCGAACCAGGGGCTGTCGGCCGCCCGCAACACCGGGGTGCGGGAAGCCGGTGGGGAGTGGGTGGCGTTCCTCGACTCGGACGACGTGTGGTACCCGCGGCGGGTGGAACTGCAAATGGCCTATGCGACCCGGCACCCCGCCGCCGGGCTGATCGCGGCGGACAGTTTCTCCGACTCCGCCCGCCAGTGGCCGGCCTTCGACCCAGAAAACCTGACGGCGGTGCCGATCACCCTGCGGCAGATCCTAGTCCGCTCGCGGTTCGGACCGGGCGGGGTACTCGCCCGTCGGGTGTGCTTCGACACGGTGGGCGGGTTCGACACCACCCTGCGGTCGGCGGAAGACCGCGACATGTGGCTCCGCATCGTCGCCCGCTACCCGGTGGTGAAGTTGGCCGCCCCGCTCTGGTGGTACCGGTTACACGCCGGCAGCATGTCGTCTGCCGCCGAGCGGATGGAGCAAAACGAACTGCGGGTGATCCGCCGCATGCTCGACTCGGTGGACGGCCGCAAGGAAGGCCGGCTGCTGCGGCGGAAGTCGCTCGGCTACACCTACAAATCGGCCGCCGTCCGGTATCTGATGGACGGCAACGCGGGACAGGCGTTGAAGCGGCTGGCCGCGTCCGTCGCCTTGTGGCCACTGCCGTTCCGCCCCGACGAGCGGATCACCCGGCTGGAGCGGCTCAAGATGGCCGTCCTCTGTGTGCTGAAACTGATCGGGCTGAGCCGCCCCGGCGGCTCGCACCGACGGCCTGAGCGGGTGCATCCCGCTCTGACGGAACCTGCTACCACCTGATCGAACCGCCACCCCCGACCACTCGACCCGTCTGGCGACCCACCATACTCGCGGGTGGACGCCACCCCCTTCCTCACTCCCACCCCTACGAAGAGCCTCCCATGTCCTTCCTCGACTGCTTCGGCGATAGGACGTCCAACGAGCTGCGCGGGGTGCCGCGCACGGGGTTCGGACGGTTCGCGGTGCGGATGTCGGACGGGCTCAAGCAGTTCCTGGCGGACAAAACCCCGCTCGGATTCGTCCAGTGGCGGAAGCGGCCCGACACCCCGTTCGTCCTCCCGGTGGTCAACACCCTGGTGCGGATGCGGCTCAATCTGTTCCAACTCGAAGACCGGGTGAATCCGGTCAACCCGATCGTGGCCGAGAACCTGCTGCCCGGCACCCCCCAGGGCCAGTGGGACATCGTCGGCAGCGGGGACCCTACGCTCCAGGGGTTCGCCACCGACATGAGCGTGAACGTCGGCGGGACGGTGCAGTTTAAGATCACGGACACCACCCTTGCCCCGTACACGGTGGACATCTACCGCATGGGGTATTACGCCGGGATGGGTGCCCGCCAAGTGGCCACAATCCCGGCGGCGAACAACCTACGGGTGAACCAACCGGCCCCGCTCACCGACGTAGCCACCGGGTTGGTGGACGCCGGCAACTGGTCAACGGTTAGCTCGTGGGCTGTACCCAACACCGCCGTGTCTGGGATCTACTTCGCCCGCCTCACCCGAACCGACACCGGCGGGGCGAGCCACATCGTCTTCATCGTGCGGAATGACGACTCCCGCTCGGACGTCCTGTTTCAGACGTCGGACACCACCTGGCAGGCGTACAACCGGTGGGGTGGGAATAGCCTGTACGGCGGGCAGCCGGCCGGACGGGCGTACGCGGTCAGCTACAACCGCCCGTTCAACACCCGCTCGGACACCCCTGGCGGCCGCGACTTCGTGTGGGGGGCCGATTACCCGGCGGTGCGCTGGATGGAGGCGAACGGGTACAGCGTCAGTTACACGTCCGGCGTGGACACCCACCGATACGGGGCGGAGTTGCTCGAACACAAGGTGTTCTTGTCGGCCGGGCACGACGAGTACTGGTCCGGCCAGCAGCGGGCGAATGTGGAGGCGGCCCGGGATCAGGGGGTGAACCTGATGTTCCTGGGCGGGAACGACGTGTACTGGCGGACCCGGTGGGCCACCAGCATCGACGCCAGCCAGACCGCCAACCGCACCATGGTGTGCTACAAGGAGACCTTCTCCAACCAGGAACTCGACCCGAGCGCCGAGTGGACCGGCACGTTCCGCGACCCTCGGTGGGCCAGCACGAACGTGGGGGCGAACAACCCAGAGAACGCCCTCACCGGCACCATCTTCACGGTCAACCGCGGGCCGGGCGGGGAGACCGGGACGCCGTTCACCGTGCCGGCCGAATACGCCAACCTCCGCTTCTGGCGGAGCACGTCTGTCGCCACCCTGACCACCGGCCAGGTGGCCACCCTGGGCGACCGGGTGCTCGGGTACGAGTGGAACGAGGACCTGGACAACGGGTTCCGCCCGGCCGGGCTGGTGCCCATGTCGTCCACCACCCAGACCGTGCCCGAGAAGTTGCTCGACTACGGTTCGAGGGTCGGCGTCGGCACGGCCACGCACTCGCTCACCCAGTACCGGGCGAAGAGCGGGGCGCTGGTGTTCAGCGCCGGCACGGTGCAGTGGAGTTGGGGGCTGGACAGCGGGCACGACGGTATTGCCACCGTAACCGACCCGGCCATCCAACAGGCGACGGCCAACGTGCTCGCCGACATGGGCGTGCAGGGCGGGTCGCTCCAACCGGGTCTCGTCCGGCCGACGCGGTCGACCGACATCGCCGGGCCGGCAGTGGCCATCACCGCCCCGACCAACAACTCACAGTTCACCGCCGGCGTGCCGGTCACCATCACCGGCACGTCCGCCGACACCGGCGGCGGGGTGGTGGCGGTGGTGGAGGTATCCACCGACCGCGGCCGAACCTGGCACCGGGCCACCGGCAGGGGGAGTTGGAGCTACACCTGGACGCCATCGGAGAGCGGCCCGACCACCCTGATGGCTCGGTCGTCCGACGACAGCGCCAACCTGGGGGCCGCCGTTGGCGTCGGGGCGACGGTCAACTTCACCGCCACCAACAGCACCGGGCTGGTGGCCGCGTACAGCTTCAACGCCGGGTCGGGGGCGACTCTGGCCGACGCGTCGGGGAACGGGAACAACGGGACGATCAGCGGGGCCACCTGGGGGGCGGGCAAGTACGGCAGCGCACTGTCGTTCGACGGGGTGAACAACTACGTCTCCATTCCCACCTCGGCCACCCTCAACCTGGCCAGCGGGATGACCATCGAGGCGTGGGTGCGGCCGAACAACGTGAGCGGCTACCGGACGGTGGTGCTGAAGGAGACGTCCGGCGGGCAGGTGTATTCGCTGTACGCCGCCGAGCCTGGGCAGGGCCCGAGCTCCTACCTCCTCACCGGCACCATCGAGAGACAGTCGGTCAGCCTACAGTCGCTCCCCCTCAACGAGTGGTCGCACGTCGCAGTCACCTACAACGGCTCACAGTTGAACGTGTACGCCAACGGGGTGCTGGTGTCGTCGGTCGCCGCCACGGGGAACATCACCACCTCGAACGGGACGCTCCGGATCGGCGGGAACAGTATCTGGGGGGACTACTTCAGCGGGCTCATCGACGACGTTCGCGTCTACAACCGGCCGCTCACCGCGAACGAGTTGCGGGTGGATCTGAGTACCCCCATCGGCGGCGTCCTCGATGGGGTGGTGCCGACCGGGGCGATCACCAGCCCGACCGCCGGGGCTTCGGTGAACGGTACGGTGTCGGTGGTCGTCTCCGCCTCGGACAACGCGCTCGTGGCCGGGGTGCAACTGCTGCTGAACGGCGTTCCGGTCGGGTCGGAAATGCTCTCCGGCCCGTTCACCTACAGTTGGAACACGACCCAACTGCTGAACGGCTCGTACACTCTGACCGCCCGCATCCGGGATGTGGCCGGGAACACCATCACCACCGCCGGGGTGGCGGTGACGGTGGCCAACGTCGCCGACACCACCATCCCGGTTGTCGTCCTCCGCCAGCCGGGGGCCGGCACCCTCCTGTCCGGATCGACCGTGCTGCTGGCGTATGCCGGCGACAACGTTCAGGTGACCGGGGTGCAGTTCAAGGTGAACGGGGTGAACGTCGGTTCCGAGTTGACCGCCGGCCCGTACCAGTTCCTGTGGAATACCACCGGGCACGCCGACGGCGACTACACCATCACGGCCGTCGCTCGCGACGCGGGCGGCAACCTGACCACCGCGGCGGGGCAGACGGTCACGGTGGACAACACCGCTCCGCTGATGACCACCCGCACGCCGGCGGGCGTAGCGACCAGCGTGGCGGTGGACACTGCCGTCACCGCCACCCTGAACAGCGACGTCGATCCGCGGACGGTGGCGTTCGTGATGCGGGACCCGAGCAACACCGTGGTGCCGGGGGTGGTCACCTACAACCCGTCCACCTTCACGCTCACCTTCACCCCGGTCCTCGATCTGAACCTGAACACGACGTACACGGTCACCCTGAACGTCCGCGATTTGGCCGGCAACCCGCTCCCCACCGCCAACTGGTCGTTCGCCACCGCCAGCACCCTCAGCAACGTCACCATCTTCAACCCGACTGACACGCCGGCGGTGGCGTCGAACGCCGACGCGGCCATCGAACTGGGCGTCCGCTTCCGCTCCTCCATGGACGGGTTCATCACCGGGGTGCGGTTCTACAAGGGGGCGCTCAACACCGGCACCCACGTGGGCAAGCTGTGGTCGAGTGCCGGCACCCTGCTCGGCTCGGTCACGTTCACCGGCGAGACGGCCACCGGCTGGCAGCAGGCCAACTTCGACACGCCCGTCGGGGTCACCGCCAACACGACGTACGTCATCTCGTACTTCGCCCCGAACGGCGGGTACGCGACCACCTCGCAGGCGTTCGCCACGAGTGGGGCCGGGAACGGCGCGCTGGTCGCGCTGTCCGGCCCGGCGGCCGGCGGGAACGGGGTGTACACGTACGGGGCGGGCGGCGGCTTCCCGAACCAGTCGTTCGGCAACACCAACTATTGGGTGGACGCCGTCTTCAGCAGCTCGCTTGTGGACGCCACCCCGCCGACCGTCCTGAGCAGCACGCCGGTCACCGGGGCCATCGGCGTGTCACAAGGGACGACGGTGGTCGCGACGCTGAGCGAGGCGGTGCTGCAGTCCACCATCTCGTTCGTCCTCCGCGATTCGGCGAACACCGTGGTCCCGGCCACGTGGGTGTACAACGACGTGACGCACGTCGTCACCCTCACTCCGTCCGCCCTCCTCAACCCGTCGAGCGTGTACACCGTCACCCTGAGCGGGGCGGCGGACGCCGCCGGGAATGCGATGTCGGCGGTGAACTGGTCGTTCACCACCGGGTCGGCGGACGCCACCCCGGCGACGGTCACCGCCCGCACCCCGGCGCCCGTAGCGACGAACGTGGCACTCCGCAGCAAGGTGACGGCCACCTTCAACGAGCAGGTGCAACTGAACAGCATCGCGTTCACGGTGCGGGACGCGAACAACAACACGGTGGCGGGGACGGTGCGGTACAGTGAAACGACCATGACCACGACGTTCACCCCGTCGGCCGACCTCAGCCCGTCCACCGTCTACACCGCCACCCTGAGCGGGGTGGCCGACCTGGCCGGGAACGTGATGACGACCGCCACCTGGACGTTCACCACCGCCGCCGTGGTGACCAACGCCAGTCTGTGGAACAGCGGCCTCACCCCCGCGGTGGCCACGGCCAACGACACGGCGGCGGTGGAGGTGGGGATGAAATTCCGCGTGACGGCCGACGGGTACGTCACCGGGGTGCGGTTCTACAAGGGGGCCGGGAACACCGGCACCCACCTGGGACACTTGTGGGACGCGGCCGGCAACCTGCTGGGGTCGGTCACGTTCACCAACGAGTCGGCCACCGGCTGGCAGCAGGTGAACTTCTCCGCCCCGATTCCGGTGAACGCCGGCACCACCTACGTGGTGTCGTACTACGCCCCGAACGGCGGGTACTCTTACACCACCAACTACTTTACCGCGGACGTTACCGCCGGCCCGCTGGTCGGGTTGAGTTCGGCCGACGCGGGTGGGAACGGGGTGTACAGGTACGTCACCGGCGGCGGGTTCCCGAACCAGAACTTCGGCAGCCCGAACTACTTCGTCGACGTCATCTACGCGAACACCCGCACCGACCAGTCCCCGCCGACGCTCTCCGCCCGCACCCCGGCCGTCGGTGCCACCGGCGTGTCGCTCACCTCCGCGGTGGAGGTGACGATTAACAAGGACATCCAGTTCGCGACGCTCGTGTTCACCCTGAAGGACGCGAGTAACGCCACGGTGTCCGCCACCGTCAGCTACAACGCCACCACCCGCACCGCCACCCTCGCCCCGAACGCCGCCCTGGCCACCGGGGCGACGTACACGGTGAGCGTGAGCGGTGCCCTGGACCTGGCCGGCAACCAGATGGCGGCCGTCTCGTGGGCGTTCACGACCGCCGCCTCCGCCCCGACCGAGTCGCTGTGGGACAGCGGGGCCACCCCGAGCGTGGCCAGCGCGAACGACACCGCCGCCATCGAACTGGGAGTGAAGTTCCAGTCCGCGTACGCCGGGTTCGTGACCGGCGTGCGGTTCTACAAAGGGTCGGGGAACACCGGCACCCACCTCGGCCGGGTGTGGTCGGCCGGCGGCACCCTGCTGGGGTCCGGCACGTTCACCGGCGAGACGGCGACCGGCTGGCAGACGCTCACCTTCGACACCCCGGTGGCGATCACCTCCGGCACCACCTACGTGGTGTCGTACTTCGCCCCGAACGGCGGGTACGCTTACTCGGCCCAGTTCTTCGGGTCCGCCCTCACGAGCGGGTCGCTGACCGCCCTGCCCAGTTCCTCCAGCGGGGGCAACGGGGTGTACTTGTACGCGGCGGCCGGCGGGTTCCCGAACCAGTCGTTCAACGCCACCAACTACTGGGTGGACGTGCTGTTCACCACCTCCCTCGGCGACACGACCGCCCCGACGGTGTCGGCCCGAACGCCGGCGGTCAGCGCCACCGGGGTCAGCCGCACGGCGGCGGTGACGGTCACGTTCGGCGAGGCGGTGGTGTCGAACACCATCAGCGTGGTGGTGCGGGACGCGGGCAACAACACCGTGTCCGGCAGCCTGACCTACAACTCCGCGACGCGGACCGCCACCTTCACCCCCGCCCAACCGCTGAACGGGGCGGCGACGTACACGGTGACGGTGAGCGGGGCGGCGGACGCCGCCGGAAACGTGATGACGACGGTGAACTGGTCGTTCACCACCATCGGCACGTGGGTGAGCACGTCGGCCGCCGACTTCGCCGCCGGCACCGCCAGCGGCGTGCAGGTGACGGGCGACGGGCGGGTGGGGCTGGTGACGGCGTTCCGCGACGAGTTCGCCGGCACCGCACTGTCGTCGTCCAACTGGTCCACTCAAAACTGGAGCGGGTCGGCCCAATACGCCGTGTCCGGCGGGACGCTGTCGCTCACCGCAGGCATGATCAGTTCGGCGAACACCACCACCGGCGTGCCGGTGGAGGGGCGGGTGGCGTTCGGGGCCAGCCCGTTCCAACACTTCGGGCTGGCCACCAGCCTGAACGACGTGGCCGGTCAGTCGTGGGCCATCTTCAGCACCGGCGGCGGCACCAGCACGCTCTACGCGCGTGTGAACGTGAACGGCACCACGCAGGAGGTGGCCATCGGCACGCTGTCCACCGCCTTCAACCTGTACCGCATCCAGTTCACGGCCACGACCGTCAACTTCTACGTGAACGACAGCCTCGTGGCGTCGATCACCGCCGCGCTGTCCGCGACCGCCATGCGGGTCGTGGCCTCCGACTACAACGGGGCGACCCCGCTCGCGCTGGACTGGGTGGCTCTGCTCAGCTACGGCGGGTCGGGCACGCTCACCTCCGTCGCCTACGACGCCGGGCGGAGCGTGTCGGTCCAGTCGGTGAACTGGACGGCCACCACCCCCTCGGGCACGTCGATCAGCGTGCACATGAGCGTGAGCGCCGACGGGGTGACCTGGTCGGACTGGACGGGCGTCGATAACGGGGTGTCCGTCTCCGGCCTGACCGGACGGTATCTCCGCTACCGGGTCACCCTCACGACCACCAACTCGGAACTCACCCCGGACCTGGACGAGTTGACCGTCATCTTCGTCTGACGTACTCGACCCCCCCCCCGCTCCGGCGTTCGAACCGGAGTGGGGGGCGTGGGGACCGGTTACGAGGATCTGGCCTCCGCCCCAGTCGGTTCCACACGCGACCCCGTCCATGCTCCGTTTCGCCCTCTTCTTACTGCTGAACGCCGTCCTGTTCATCCGCCCGAGCGAACTGATTCCGGGGCTGGAGGAGGCGAAGCTGTACGAAGCGGCCATTCTGCTGGCGACCGTGGCCGCGGCCGGTCCGCTGCTCCGATTGCTGAACCCCCAGCGGATCAGTTCGCAACCGCACCTGGCATTCGTGTTCGGACTGCTCGCCGCTGTCGCGCTGTCCCATCTGTCCCACCTGAAGTTCAGCGAGGCACTGGCGTCGGGGATGAAATTCGCCAAAGTGGCCCTGTATTTTCTGCTCGTGGTGGTGAACCTGGACACCCGGCAGAGGTTTCAGGTGTTCCTGGTCTCGGTCGGCGGGATGATGATGGTCCAAGTCGGGTTCGGATTGGCCCAGTTCTTCGGGCTCGCCGACCTGCCGGCGTTCGCCGCCTACGCTCAACGGGAATACGACCCGGTCACCGGGGAGATGACTGTCCTCCCCCGCCTGTGCGGATGCGGCATCTTCCACGACCCGAACGACCTGTGCGTGCTGCTCGCGGTCAGTTCGGTCCTTTGCCTGTACGTGCTGTGGGAGCGGCGGCTGGGGGTGGGGCGGTTCTTGGCCGTCGGTCCGCTGGTGGTGTTCGTCGCCGCGATCCCGCTCACCCACTCGCGCGGAGGGTTGGTGGCCCTGTTGGCGGCGTTCGCCTCGCTCGTGGTGTCCGCCATCGGCCCGGTTCGCGGACTGCTCATCTTCGGCGTCGCCTCGGCCGTCCTGCTCGGTACCGTCGGCGGGCGGATGACCCGGTTCGAAGTGGACAACGCCGACGACACCAGTCAGCACCGCATCCGCGCGTGGAGCGACGGGCTGCTCGAGTTCCGCTCGCAACCGCTGTTCGGTATCGGCCACGGCACCTACCCGGACCTGGCCGGGCTGTGCGCCCACAACTCGTTCGTCGAGGCGTTCACCGAGTTGGGGTGGTTCGGCGGGGGCTGCTTCGTTGCCCTGTTCGCCTACGGGCTGTACGCCCTCCGCAGGCTCCGCCAGCAGGGCGAGTTCGCCCACGTCGGCAGCCTGTGTCGCTTCCGCCCGTTCGCCGTCGCCCTCGTCGTGTCCCTGGCCGCCGGGCTGTTCTCCCTCTCCCGGATCGACGTGCAGCCGACGTACACGGTGTTCGGCATCGTCACCGCCTACCTCGGCTTGGTCGAGGAGCGGGTGCCGGGGTTGGTGCCGCCGCTCACCCCCCGCATGACCCTCGCACTGGCCGGTGTCGCCACCGTCGCCCTCGTCGCGCTCAACCTGTTCGTCGTCAGCATGGTCCGCTGGTCTTGACCCCCACCCCTGGCTACACACCCATGACCACCTCCATTGACCGCCGCGACGAAGCCGCACTCCGTCGGCACTACGAGATCGAGAAGGAGGAGCGTCGCGGCTCCGAGCCGGGCGGCACGGACCTCGAG
>JANNQE010000105.1:0-7066 GCA_031441625.1 Planctomycetia bacterium | reverse complement strand
CACGAGGCCGCCGCCCGGTGGGCCAACGACCTCGGCGTGGCCGACCGGATCGACCGCGCCGAGCTGATCCGGGGGATGGCGGCCGCCGGGCAGCACGAGGCCGCCGCCCGGTGGGCGAGTGCCTTCGGGCTGACCGATCCGGAACTGGCCCACGAGTTGATCGATCAGATGCTAGCCGCGGGTCGAGTTTCCGCCGCCGCCGACTGGGCCAAGACGTGCGGGGTGCGTGATGTGCGGGTTCTGACCGTGCTGATTCAGAGGATTATCGAGGTGGGCAAGGAAGAATTGGCCACGAGCTGCGCGAGGGAGTTGGGCGTCGCGGCGGGGGCCGGCTTGGAGGAGTTGCTGGGGTGGATGACCTCCTCGAAACGCTTCGACCTGGCCGTACGGTAGGCCGAGCAGTTCGGCCCGGTCGCACCCGACCTCTTGACCGGACTAGCCGGTCGACTGGTGTCGATGAGGCGGTGGGAGCCTGCCGCCCACTGGGTCGTGAAGTTTCACCTCGCTGGGCGAGTTCCAGTCGAGGGGATTGTTAAGGGGATGGTCAAGGCCGGGAAATACGACGCAGCCGCCCGGTGGGCTGGCCCACTCGGTCTGAACGACCCGGCGATCCTGACAGCCCTCGCTGGGCGGATCCTGCGGGCAGGGGACACCAAGTCGGCCGGTTGGTGGATACAGGAGTTCGGCCTGTTCGACCCCGCACTCCTCTCCGAACTCATCGACCGGTTTCTCGCGGCCGGGGAGTACGGGCCGGCGGCCCGGTGGGTGCGGGAGTTCGGGCTGGCGGACCGGTTCCCGCCGGCGGACCT
The DNA here is from genome assembly GCA_031441625.1 of Planctomycetia bacterium. Taxonomy (GTDB): domain Bacteria; phylum Planctomycetota; class Planctomycetia; order Gemmatales; family Gemmataceae; genus JALHQU01. The sequence continues at coordinate 6,257 of JANNQE010000105.1, read as the reverse complement.
TGTCCGGGAGATGGCGGCCGCCGGGCGGCACGAGGCCGCCGCCTATTGGGTCCGCGTATTCGGTGTCACGGACGGTGAACTGTTATCCGAGTTGGTAGAGGACATGCTCCGGGCAAAAGAGTTCGAGGAGGCCGTGCGGTGGGTCAAAAAACTTAACCTCACCCCCGAGTTCCCCCCGGAACTGTTGATCCGACGCATGATGGCCGCCGACGGCTGCGAAGCTGCCGCGCGGTGTGCGAAGGAGTTCGGCGTGGCGGACAAGGGGCTGCTCGTTTGCCTGCTCCGACGGATGCTTGCCTGGGACGGCCGCCCCGCCGCAGCCCGGTGGGCGGAGGAATTCGGACTGTCCTCTCTCGTTCCCGAACTCGAGCCCTCTTCAACACCGTGAGTCTACTGCTTTGCACGACTTCGCTCGACGTAAGTCCTTTGAGGATCGTACTTGGGACATGGAAATCCAGGGGATAGCGTAAGTTCGCTTTTTGGGTGTAGAACCAGCGAACCGTCGAAACGCCCGTTTTCCAAGGGACTCTTCAGCCTCTCAAGTAGTGCAAAGCAGTACCGTGAGTCCCCTTGCTGGGGCTGACTTGACCGGATCTGATCGCGCGGGACATCCAACCAATCCGGTACGGCCTGCACGTTGAGCAGGCCACTGATCCGCTGACAAGTCCGAAGACCGGACCTCCGCCCCTCGCCCGGCTGGAAGTCCCGACGACCTGTACGACCAACTTCGGTCATCACCCTGGCCACATCCCGCTCTGGCCCGACGGTTCGTTGTGAGTCGGCCCCGCCGCCCAGGTCTGTTGAGCCACATTTCGCTTCCGAAAGCCGGACAGAACCTTCCGTCCCCGGTTAATCGTCGGTGATGGCCCGTGGGGCCGAGACGACAGGGGAAGGCAGGAGCGCTCACGGACAATGTCCACTACAACACCCGTTGAGCGACACCTCGACCAGATCCGGGGCACCGGCAAGCGCCGGTCGCCGAACGTCCGCGTCCTGGCGGCGTTCGCCCAGAACACCGGCTGCCGGCTCGCGACGCTCGGGTTCGCGGCCGGTGTCGACTTCGACCGGTTGCTCGCCGGCACGCGGTTCCGCGCCGCGTTCGGCCAGTCACCATTTGCCATTCAGCGCGGGCTCGCGTTCGAGCGGATGCTGCGGGACAACGATTACACCCTCACCCTCGACCTGCTCCGGGGGCCGCTCGGTCTGCCACCGACCGGAATCCGGGTCGTGAACCTGCGCGAGGGCTTCCCGTCCGGCCCCGGTCGCATGCCCGCCCGCGTGAGGGCGACGTCCGACCTTGTCCGCGAGATCATCCGCGGCAACCCGGCCGCAGCCCGACTGATCGACGGCGCGGTCCTCGAAGGGAGCATCGGCGGATTGCCCGCCTTCTTCGAGGCCGACGCGCTGGCGGCCCGGGCCGACAACGGGGAAATCCGCGTCGCCGAAGTGAAGTCGTTCCCGAAAGTCGACGACCGGGTGGACCCCGAGCAACTCGGCTCCGCGCTCGACCAGAGTGCCGTGTACGTTACGCTGGCCCGCGGCACGGTGGCGGGTCTGGGCGGCGACCCGATGAAGTTGGTGAGCGATCGCGTGATGCTCATCACGCCGCGGAACGTCGGGCTGACGCCGACGCTCTCGGAGCAGCGGGTCACCGCCCGGGTCGCGCGGATGCAGCGGGTGCTCGCGGCCATCCCCAAAGCTGGGGATGTCGCTGCCGCGACCCCGCCGGACATCACGTTCGGCCCCGTGGCCGACCAGAGTACCGAGGAGCAAGCACGGCTCGATGCGCTCCACGACATCGCCGACCGGGTCGGCACGGTCTACACCCCGGGCTGCTTGAGCACGTGCGGAAATGGCCGTTTCTGCCGCGACCGATCGATCCGCGCGGGCTCTCCTTGTGTGACCGGCCCGGCCGCCGTCCGGTTGCTGCCCGAAGTCATTTCGCTCGGGCGGGCCGAGTCGTTGACCCGCGGCGCGAAGCCGGCCCCTGCGGAAACCCCCACCGCGACAGTCCTGGAGCGAGCCGGGCGGTTGATCGACGAAGCAGTCCCGTCCTCATCACTTCCGCGGAGGACCGCGTGAACCACCTCGATGTCGCGCTGGCGGCCCGCTCGTTTGCTGCTGGCCGCGGGGTTCGGAGTTGTACGGTCCGTCACCGCCGGCTGGTGCCGAAGCCGCTTGCAATCGTGCTCTGGCAACTCGGTGCCGAGCCGTTCTCGGCCGCCGCGATCGGGTGGGGAGATACCCACGCCAAGCCACAGATGGCCGTCGCCGGTGAGCCGCGAAACCGCGATCTTGCGTTCGCCGTCCTGCTCGAGTTCGCGAAGTGGTTCACCCCTCGGTTCGAGGCTTGCGCCGCCGACCGCGAGACGTTCACCCGGGGGGACTACACGTTCACGGTCGCACGGTCGGCCCCGCAGGTGGTCGTCGCGAACCGCGCGACGGTTGAACTACTCGGCCGGCTCGGGCGGCGACTGGCGTATTTGCCGACCGACGGTCCCCGTCCGGCGGACCCGGCCCTGGTACGGCTCGGCCGCCACCTCCGCTTTTTGTGGGAACACCACTCTGTCCCCGGGCAGCAGTTGATCGTCGCTCTGACCGACCTGATGAACTCCCACTGGGCCACCCCGCAGTCGGCGGCCGAGCGCCAGTCCCTCCCCGCTCTGGACGCGTTCATTGATCCGCCATCCGGGGCAAACGGATTCGACGCGGCCGTCACCGCCGAAATGTGCCCGGTCGGGCCGGCTCCTGACGCCGACGACGAGCAGTGTCTGATGCCCCTGGTTGAGAGGTTCAACGCGGCCCGGAAGGGGAGAACCGATCCGGCCGTGGTTGGGCCCCTCCTGACCGCGATCACGGACCATTACCGGCCGCTGCTGCGGCGTACCTGGGACGTGCTGTGGCGGTGCCGGGGTCGGGAGGCGGCGGTGGCCGAGGCGCGGTCCGTCGGAAGGCGGTGGGACGTGGATCGGGATGCGTACACGCGGCACATGGACTGGCTCGCCCGCAACGGACTGCGGCGGACCCGGCAGACCCCTCGCCAGGCCGCGACCACCCTCCGGAACTTGGAGGAAGCCGGCCGGTTCGTGAAGGCCGAGGAGGCGTGCGACGACCCGCTCCGGATGGCCGCCGACGTGCTTGTGAACAAGGCCGTCCGGGGTACGGTCATCGCGGTAGAGCCGAACCACAAGGAACCCGGCCCGAAGCGAATGGTGTGTCGGCCGCTGGTTACCCTGCGTTCCCCGGACCCGTGTCTGATCCCGGCCGGCCGCGAGCTGTGGTGGACCGGACAGCCCGACGGCAAAGAGTTCGTTGTTGAAGAGGTGTGTCCCGCACCGGGCGGCGGGTCGGATGTCATCCTGAAACTGATGACGTCGAGCGGAACAACAGCCCTCCCCGCCGTGGGCCACGACGCCTGCTTTTCGGCCCACTCGACCAAGCCGCAGTGGCTCGGGACGTTGCCCGATGACGACCCCTGGACGCACGTGGCGTCCGCGCCACCGGCATTGCCCGCACCGCTGGAAGATGTTCTCACTCCGGAGGTCTGACCGCATGGCGACCCGCACGCCCCCCGCTCCCGCCATGTATGACGCCGCCGCTGTGGCCGCGGCGGACGCGGCCGTCGATGCCGCGATCCGCGCGGCGCTGCACGGCGGCCGCGCGCCCCGCGCGGTGGTGGTCCCCGCCCCGGCCGGCGCGGGTAAGAGCCACCTGACCGTCACCGCCGTGGACGAGGCCCGTCGCAAGGGGCTCCGGGTGGCCGTCGCCGCCCCGACCAACGAGCAGGCGTTCGGCCTGGTGCGGGCCACCGCAGTTCGGCATTGCGCCGGCCACCCGGACCGGGCGGTGACGTTCGTGCCCGCGAGCGCCGTGGCGCTGCCGGCCCCGATCCGCGTTCTACCCGGCGTGCGCGAGGCCAAGGCGAAGGAGGCCAGTGGGCACGACCTGATCGTGGGCACGCTGAGCAAGTTGGGAGATGCGTTCGCCCGTGGCGATTTGGCCCCGTTCGACGTGCTCCTGGTAGACGAAGCGTATCAGGCCGACTCGGCCAAGTACTTCGCCGTCGGAGACCTCGCGCCGGTTCACCTCCTGGTGGGCGACGCAGGTCAGATCAACCCGTTCGCGACGGTCGCCGATCCGGGTCGGTGGCGGGGATTGCCGGAGGACCCACTCCAGACAGCAGTCGGGGTGCTCCTGCGCAACCACCCGCACACACCGGTCCACCGGCTGCCGATCACCCGTCGCCTCGACCCACGTGCCGCAACGGTGGCCCGGCTGTTCTACCCCGATCTCGCGTTCCGTGCCGCCGTGCTGCCCGGCGTGCGCGAACTGCGTCTGGGCAAGGGCGGCGCACCGAACTGCCGCCTCGACCCCGCTCTCGATCTCGCCGCCGTAGAGGGGTGGGCGCACGTGGAGTTGCCGCGGGCCCCGGTGCTACAGGCCGACCCGGAGGCGGTTGAGTTGATCGCGAGCCTCGTCGAGCGGCTGTTCGAGCGGGATCCGAAGACGCGGTGCGAGCGGCGGCCGACATCCGCGGCGCTCGTGCCGGCACAAGTGGCCGTCGGGGTGAGCCACAACGATCAGAAGGACAACCTGCGAGCGGCGCTTGACACGCGGGGGCTGTCTGACGTGGTAGTCGAAACCGCGAACAAGCTGCAGGGTCTGGAGTTTGAGGTGGTGTTCGTCTGGCACCCGCTCGCTGGGCTGCCCGAGGCGGACGAGTTCCACCTCGACCCGGGCCGCATGTGCGTCCTGCTCACCCGCCACCGGCAGGCGTGCGTCGTTGTCGGCCGTGATGGCGACCGTGACCTATTGGACGACCGCCCACCGCCCCCGACCGCGGCGTACCTCGGTCACGACGCCGATCCCGTCCTCGACGGCTGGGAAGCCCACCAGGATGTGTATCGCGCACTGGCCCAACACCGGTTGGACATCTGAAACCGGGCGGAACTCGGACGGCCAGCCGTCGTCCCCGTTACTCCTTGGCAGTCGCCGCAGAACCGCCGGAGGGCTCGCGGTGGGGGCCTCAGGGAACGCCCTGCCGTCTTAGCAAACAGCGACTCGGGCGATCGGCATATCACTACCCCGTGGGGTTTCGGTGGTGTCCTATCGCCGTTGCACGGCGGGGAAGGTGATCCACTCGCGGATGGTCCACACGTGATCGGTCAGGCCGGCGGCCATGGCCGGCGTTCGTGACTGCCACCGCCCGTCCGCCCCCTTCACCCGCAGCGTCCGCACCGGCCAGCAGAAGTTGTAGGTGAAGTAACTGAACCGCGTGGCCGCCACGTGCGTGTCCCAGTCCTTCGAGAACTCGTACCGCTTCCGCCCCTTGCGGCTGCACCGCCCGCGGTCGGTCCCGTTGTGCCGCTCGACGAACGCTGTGTTCACCACCCGACTGACCGCCGACAGGGCCAACGCCAACAGCAGGCTGAACCAGGTGCCGAACACCAGCGTGGTGCTCACCGACACGACCCGCCCGTTCGCCCGGTGCTTGTGCACGGTGGCGTACGTCAGCCCGGCCGGCATCACCACCGTCGGGTTCCGCGGCCGCCCCGGCTTCCCCGTCCGCGGTGGCGTCACCACCTGCCCGTAGGCGGCTCGGATGGCGTCCGCGTACGCCGGGTACTCGTCCGAGGTCATCAGCCACGGCAGGCGTCCGCCCGTCCGTCGGCGGAAGTCGGCCACCAGTTCGTGCGTCGCCTCGGCCGTCCGTTTGCCGACCACCAGACTCACCACCAACCGGCTCTCGGGGTCGAGGGCGACGTGATCCCAGCAGTCGCCCGCGGTCGCCTCGTCCGGCTCGCAGTTCCGCTCCTTTTTGGCCACGAAATCCCACTTCTCGTCGAACTGCACTTCAGTCGTCGTCGGGGGAAAAAGCCACGAGCTCGTCGTGTAGTCGCTGGGCGTGGTCGCCGGCCAGGCGGGTGTCGTGGGTGACGGTGTCGCGGTGCACGCCGACGAGTCGGGCGGTCTTGCGGGTGCCCACCCCTTCGGCCACGTGGGCGAGGATGTCGGCCACCCTGTCGGGCGGCAGGCGGGTGTCGAACAGGGGGGTGCCCTTGCGCTCGGAGAAGCGGGCCGTGCAGGTGCGGCAGCGGAGCATCCGGGTGCGGCGGGGGCCGTACCGGGCGGTCACGGTCAGGTTGCCGTGGTCCCGCTTCCCGTGGTCGGGGCAGTGGGGATTGCGACAGCAGAAGCGACTCAGGTCGTGTTCGCCCACGGGATTCCCTCCCAACGCGAAATGCCAAGAACCCGTA
>JANNQE010000104.1:0-1667 GCA_031441625.1 Planctomycetia bacterium | reverse complement strand
CATTCCAACAGCGGGCGGGACGCCCGCGCTCCCGGCACCCCCCACCTGAGACCCCACCATGCCCGCCGACACCCTCGTCCGCTTCCACCTGTCGCTGAACGTGTCCGACCTGGGCAAGTCGGTGGCCTTCTTCCGCACGCTGTTCGGCCAGGAGCCGGCGAAGCTGCGGCCGGACTACGCCAAGTTCGAGCCGGACACCCCGCCGCTCGTGCTTTCGCTCGAACCGCACAAGCCCGGCGGCGGGGGCGTGTTGAACCACGTGGGCGTGCGGATGCCCGACGCGAAATCGCTGGTGGCCGTACAGCGGCGGTTGGAAGAAGCCGGCGTGCGGTGTTCGCGCGAAGAGGGGGTGGAGTGCTGTTACGCCAAGCAGACGAAGTTCTGGCTGCACGACCCGGACGGCACGATGTGGGAGATGTACACGCTGGAAGGTGACATCGACCACCGCGGGGCGGGGCAGAGTCAGGAGGTGGTGAAGCTGAACGCCCCGCCGACGACCCGCGGGCCAGTCGAGTGGGAGCACCGCATGGGCAGCCCGGTGCCCGAGCGGATCCCGCTCGACGACGACACGGCCGACGAGGTGCGGTTGCGGGGCACCTTCAACCTGCCGTTGAGTGCGGAGCAGCGGGCGGCGGTGCTGGCCGAGGCGGCGCGGGTGCTCAAGCCGGGCGGCCGTCTGTTCGTTCACGTGCTGACCGCCGAGCGGTCGGTGGACGCGCCGGACCTGCCCGGTCCGGCCGGTGCCGTGCGGTTCGTGCCGGCCGAGGGTGAGCCGATCCGGTTGCTCGAAGAGGCCGGGTTCAGCGCGGTGAAGTTGCTCAAATTCGACGCCAAGCCGTGCTTCGTCCGCAACGGCGTCGAGATGCGCGAGACGCAGATCGAGGGGCGGAAGCCGCACCCGGCGGGCACGACCGACAAGGCGTTCGAGGTGCTGTATCGCGGGCCGTTCGACCAGATCGACGCCGACGGGCGGGCGTTCCCCCGCGGGGTGCGTGTCGAGGTGCCGGCGGGGGTGGCCGCCCGCTTCCGCACGCCCGATCTGGCCGCCCAGTTCACCGTGTTCGAGCCGTCCGCGAACCGACCGCTGAACGCCAACGCCTGCGGCACGTGAGCCGGGTTGTACAACCAGAGGAAGGATTGTCCGTCACCCTTCCCGAGGGTTCCGCGTGTTGCAAGGCATCATCCCGCCAGTCGTCACGCCGTTTCACGCCGACGAGTCGCTCGACCTGCCACGGCTGAAGTCGCACATCGACGACCAACTCGTCGCCGGCGTTCACGGCATCTTCGTGCTGGGCACGACCGGCGAGTTCTACGCGATGAGCGAGGCGGAGAAGCAGGCGGTGACGGCGGCGGCGGTCGAGCACGTCGGCAGTCGGGCGAAAGTGTACGTCGGCACCGGAGCCGAGACGACGGGCGAGGTGGTGAGGCTGAGCAAGATGGCCGCGAAAGAGGGGGCGGCGGGCGTGTCGGTCATCACGCCGTACTTCCTGAAGCCGACGCAGGCGGAGTTGACCGACCACTTCCGCCGCGTGGCCGACGCGGCGGGCGTGCCGGTCATCCTTTACAACAACCCGGCCACGTGTTCCGGCCTGAGCATCGAATCGGACACGGTGGTGAAGCTGGCCGAGCACCCGCAAATCGTCGGCATCAAGGACTCGTCCGGCGAC
>JANNQE010000103.1:0-4056 GCA_031441625.1 Planctomycetia bacterium | reverse complement strand
GCTTGCCGACCGTCGGGTGACAACAACCGGGAACTGGGCGGGAAATGAAGAGGCCCGGCGCTGATTCGCACCGGGCCGCGTTGAGTTGCACTAGCGAGGGCGACGGGACTCGAACCCGCAACCTCCGGATCGACAGTCCGGTGCTCTAACCAATTGAGCTACGCCCCCTTCCGTGAGTGAGAATTTATATAGCCCGCCCCATCGCGTGGGAAGGGGGCTTCCGCCAATTCTTCCGCCCGCCCGCGCCCACGCTACCGCCCGCACAACCGCGCGCTTTCCCCCACCCCGCGCGCCTTTCTCCGTTGGTCCCGCTTCGCTTTCCCCTTAAGATTAGGTAAGCTCCGCTCACATCGCCTCCCGCGATCCCACACCCGCCCGGGCGACGACCCATGGCTCAGACCTACACCCTGGACGAAGCCGCCCACCGCCTGGGCATCCCCCCCGAAGAGTTCAAGCGCCGCCTCCGCGACGACTGGAAGAGCGTGCGGTCGTTCCGCGACGGGGCCACCCTCCGCTTCCGCGCCGCCGACATCGACGAACTGGCCCGCTCCCTCGGCCAGGCGTCCGACCCCGGTCTGCCCCTCGGCTCGGCCGGCCCGCTCACCGACTCGTCCGAAGAACTGTCCCTCGAACCGCCCAAGTCGAAACCGAAGTCGAAGCCGAAGTCGAGCGGCCGGCTCAACCCGCCGCTGGGCAGCAAGCCGAGCGCACAACCGCTGGCCGACGACAGTGATGACATCTTCAGCCTGCCGGCCGACACCGGCGGGCCGAAGAGCAAGCCGAAGGCCGGCGGCAAGGGCGACAGCGACGTGCGACTGGACACCACCCCGAAGCGGTCGGACGTGGGCGGCAACCAGCCGACCGAAGAGATCGAACTCGACCTGCCGCCGGCCAGCGGGGTGGGGATTGGAAAGTCGTCGGCCAAGCTGACGGCCCCGAAGTCGTCCGCCCGGATGAACCGCATCCCCGGCCCGAGTGAGGGCGCGGACGACGACGGCAGCAGCGAGTTCGAGCTGTCGCTCGACTCGGACAGCGACTCGTTCGAACTGCAACTGACCAGCGACAGCAGCGAGGAGTCGGCCCTGAGCGGCGACCTGCCGGCGACGGGCGGGGCGCAGAGCGGGATCAACCTGGGGCGGCCGTCGGACAGCGGGGTGAACCTGGAGAAGAAGGGGAACAAGCCGGTGGCGGCCGACGACTCGGACGGCGACTTCGAGCTGTCGCTCGACCCGCTGGCGGGCACCGGCGGGCCGAAGAGCCGGCCCATCCCGGCGGCCACGCCCGAAGACGGGAGCAGCGAGTTCGAGCTGACGCTCGACGACTCGGACAGCGAGTCGATGAACCAGTTGGCCTCCCAGGTGCAGCAGGAGGGGGACATCTTCGAGACGGACTTCGAGCTGCCGGTGATGGGCGACGACGAGTCCGGCTCCGAAGTGTTGCAAGTGGACGGGGCCGACACCGACCTGGAGAACTCCGACTTCGACCTGGCCATCGACCCGGCGGACGCGCCGGCGGACGAGGAGAGCGCCAGCCAGGTGGTGCTGATGGATGACGAGGAGCCGATCGCCGACGACGCGGTGGCCCTCGAAGACGACGTGGCGGTGGTGGACGAAGACGAGGACGTGGTGACGGCGATGGGGCGGTCGGATCGCCGCGGGCCGGTCCGCACCGAGGTGGTGGAGAAGGTTGTCGCCCCGCCCCCGCCCAAGTGGGGCATCGTGCCCATCCTGGCCCTCGCGCCGACGTTCCTCGTGGTGGTGCTCGGCGCGCTCATGGCGTTCGAGGTGGTCCGCAGCATGGCCGGCTACCAGCAGCCGACGGCCTCGCCCATCGTCCGCGGGGTGGCCAACACGTTCGGCCTGAAGACAGGCGACTGAGCCGCGTGTGGGTGAACCGGCGGCGTCAGCCGCCTGGGTGTGGGACCGGGAACGGAGTGATCGGGTGCGCTGAGAGCACCCGGTCACTCCGTTCCCGGTCCCGCTTTGACCTCCCGTCATCTCGCATCGACCTTCTTCATCGGCTCGCCGGACCTCCTCCCGCGGGGCGGGGCTATAACACCCCTGCCCCACCCCGCGGACGCCTGCCATGCCGTTCCTGACCATCGCGGCCAAAGACCTCCGCCTGCTGCTGCGCGACCCCCGCTCGGCCGTCATCCTGGTGGTCATGCCGCTGGTACTCATCCTCGTGCTGGGGTTGGCACTCGGTGAAGCCTTCGGCCGTCAGCCCGACGACCGGCTGCAACTGACGGTGGTGGACGAGGACCGCGGGCTGAGCACGGCGTTCGACGCCTACCCGAGCGTGTGGGCGGTGCCGAAGAAGGGGCCGGTGGGGGCGGTGGTGGGGGGGGCGGCGGCGCTGCCCCTCCGCCGCCCGTACCCGCCGACCGGCCGCTGGGCGGACGTGGTGCTGGCCGACATGAAGAACACCGGCGACATCAAGATCGAGCGGGTGGCCACCCGCGAGGAGGCCGAGCAACTGGTGCGGCGGGGCAAGCGGTCGGCGGTGGTGGTGCTCGAACCCGACTTCAGCGACAAGGTGGACCGCTGCTCGTTCGTCGAGGAGCCGTTCAAACGCGACCCCATCAACCCGATGAACAAGAACGGCGTGCGGACCGACCGCGTGGGGGTGACGGTGATCGCCAACGACGCCCAACCGGTCGGGGCGGCGGTCACCAAGCAGATCACGCAGGTGAGCCTGATGCGGGTGGTCATCCCGTGGATGATCGGGCAGGCCTTCGACTGGATCGGCTCGCCGCTGTTCATGGAGCGGATGGAGAAGTACATCCCGCAACTCAAGCTGGCGTACAACTTCTTCTCCCGCGAGACGCTCGGCGCGGGCATCAAGAAGGGCATCCAGGGGTTCTTCGAGAACTACGACTTCACCGCCCCCACGTGGCACGGGCTGACCAAAGACGACCCGACCGAGGCGAAGGACGGGAACGACACGCGGTTCGAGGAGCCGCCGGCGTTCGGCCGCGGCACCAAGCGGTATCAGGTGCTGGTGCCCAGCTACGCCGTCACGTTCGCCTTCTTCCTGGTGCTCACGGCCGGCTGGCTGTTCGCCGCCGAGCGGCGGCACGGCACGCTGATTCGACTCGAAGCGGCCCCCATCGGGTTGGAACAACTGCTCCTCGGCAAGCTCATCCCGTGCCTGGTGGTGAGCGTCATTCAGGGGCTGGTGCTGCTGGCCGCCGGGTCACTCGTGTTCGGCATGAGTTGGGGGCCGCAGCCGCTGCTCCTACTGCCGGTGGTGCTGTGTACCAGTTTCGCGGCAGTGGGCATGGCCGTGCTGGTCGGGGCGGTGGCCAAAACCGAAGCGCAGGTGAGCGTGTACGGCACACTGCTGGTGATGGTGCTGGCCGGGCTGAGCGGGTCGATGATGCCGCGGGAGATGATGCCGGAGGGGATGCGGCAGTTGAGTAAGGTGACGCCGCACGCCTGGGCGCTGGAGGCCTACGAACACCTGCTCCAGCCGAAGGCGACGGAGGTGGACGCCGGCGTGGTGTGGGCCGACTGCGGCGTGCTGAGTGCGTTCGGGCTGGGGTTCGTGCTGCTGGCGTGGGCGTGGCTGGCGGTGGGGCGGCGGTGGGGCGGGTAGGGTGGGTCGCTCTCGCCGAGGGCGACATTCCAGACCCGCCCTCGGCGAGGGCGGACCACCCTAGCTGAACATCTGAAACCGCCCGGTCGCCTCGAACGCATTCCGGTGGTGCAGCACGGTCGGCTCCTTCTGGCCGTCGGGCCACGCGAGCGCGACGACATCGAACCGCGTGTTCACGCCGAGCAGCCCGTTGCGGCCGAAGAACCGCAGCATCGCCTCGGTCAACTTCTTCTGCTTGGCGTAGTTGACCGACGCGGCAGGAACGTGCGGATCAGTGCCGGAGGTGCTCCGCACCTCGACGACGACGAGTGTTTTGCCGTCCACGGCCAGCAGGTCGATTTCGCCGAGTTGCTCGTGCAAGTTGACGCCGACGATTCGCCAGCCGAGCTTGCGGAGGTATTTGGCGGCGGCGCGTTCGGACCGCTGCCCGAACCACCGCTTCCAGAACCGCCAGCGGGT
>JANNQE010000102.1:0-2702 GCA_031441625.1 Planctomycetia bacterium | reverse complement strand
GGCGAGAGCCGGCCACCCTACAAGGCGGCTCGACAGGGTGGGTCGCTCTCGCCGAGAGCGACATCGGAACCGGCTCTCGGCGAGAGCCGGCCACCCACACAATCCGAACCCGCCGGTCGTAGGGCCGGTGGGTTTTTTGTTGATTGATCCGACACCGGACGCGCACGTTTCGCCGAGCTGACCACTTCCCTTCAAGTGGCGGTTGACCGGCCAAGTACAGTAGGGTGGGTCCAGTGGGCGTTTCGCCCGCGCCGACCCACGCGGTTCGGTCCCCCCGTGGGTCGGCGCGACGGATGCCGTCGCTTGACCCACCCTACGGGAGTGCTCATGAAGCGCCCGGTTGTCGTCGCCGTCGTTGCCGCGTTCGCCGGCGGGTTCGCCGCACAGTTGCTGTTCACCCCGCACGTCCCGGTGTCCGCCCAGCCATCGCCACTGCCCGCCATCCCCGACCGGCCGCCACAACTCGACCCGCTCCCCGGCGGGTCCGTGCCGCAGTTCGATGCCGTCGTCAGCAAGGTGATGCCGTCGGTGGTGTCGGTGGACGCGATGAAGGCGAACACCACGAAGGGGCGGCCGGCGGAGGAGTCGGGGTCGGGCGTGCTGATGAAGTTCGACGGCTTCCGCGGGGTGTTCGCCGTCACCAACAACCACGTCGTCGACGGCTCGCGGGCGTCCGACATCACCGTCACGCTGAACGACGGCCGCATCCTCATCCCGGATCGCGTGTGGGTGGACCCGCCGTCCGACATCGCCGTGCTGAGCTTGAACGTCGACGACCTACCGGCCGCCGACCTGGGCGACTCCGACAAGCTGCGGCCCGGCCACTGGGTGCTGGCGTTCGGCAGCCCGCTCGGGTTCAACCAGACGGTCACGCACGGCATCATCTCGGCGAAAGACCGCGGGCAGGTGAGCCTGAACAACACCATCCGCATCAAGGAGTTCTTGCAGTCGGACGCGGCCATCAATCCGGGGAGCAGCGGTGGGCCGCTGTCGGACGCGTCGGGCAAGGTCGTGGGCATCAACACGGCCATCGCCAGCGGGGGCAACGCGACGAGCACGTTCGCCGGCATCTCGTTCAGCATCCCCATCAACCTGGTGAAGCGGGTGGGTAAGGAGTTGTTGGAGAAGGGGAGCGTCACCCGCGGGTATCTGGGAATGCAAATGGCCCCGATGCTGGACGCACAGACCGCCCTGAAGCTGGGTCTGAGCAAGCTGCGCGGGGCGGCCGTCGAGTCGACGCACGCGAACGGGCCGGCGGCGAAGGCCGGGCTGGTGGCGGGCGACGTGATTCAGAAGGTGGGCGGGGTGGAAGTGCGGGACGAGAACCACTTCATCAACATCGTCGGCGGGCTGCCGCCGGGCGAACAGGTGCGGCTTTCCATCTGGCGGAGCAAGCAGCAGCGGGCGATTGATTTGACCGTGGCCGAGTGGCCGATGACGCGGAAGTGAGACGATTCGAGCGCCCGTGTTGCAGTCCCGAAGGGACGACCGGGAATAGCCAGGGGTGGAGCGAGCGAAGCGAGCGGGAACCCCGGAAACGTCATCGAGAAAAGACCGCAGCCCCGCAGGGGCGACCCGATCAAACGGGTCGCCCCTGCGGGGCTGCGATCTTTGGGCATCAGTTCCAGGGGTTCCGTCGTCCCTTCGGGACTCCGTCACCCCTGGCTATTCCCGGTGGCCCCGTTGGGGCCACACCCGTTGGCCTTAGTACATGTCGTCGTACCCGCCGCCGCCCTTCTTCTTCTCGCCGCCCTTCGGGGCGTCGGCCACGAGCGCGTCGCTCGTCAGCAGCAGGGTGGCCACGCTGGCGGCGTTCTGCAGGGCGCTCCGCACCACCTTGGTCGGGTCGATGATGCCCTTCTTGACCATGTCCTCGTACTTGCCGGCGCGGGCGTCGAACCCGTAGTTCTGGTCCTTGTTCTTCAGCACCTCGGAGGCCACCACGTTGCCGTCCTCGCCGGCGTTCTCGACGATCTGCTTGAGCGGGGCCTTGCACGCCCGCACCACGATGCCGAACCCGATCTCCTCGTCGTGCGTCAGCCCTTCCGGCTTCAGCCCCTCGCTCGCCCGCAGCAGGGCCACCCCGCCGCCCGGCAGGATGCCTTCCTGGTTCGCGGCGCGGGTGGCGAACATGGCGTCCTCGACGCGCATCTTCTTTTCCTTCACTTCGCTCTCGGTCGCCCCGCCCACGTTGATCTTGGCCACGCCCCCTTGCAGCTTGGCGATCCGCTCGCTCAGCTTCTCGCGGTCGTAGTCCGAGGTGCTCTTGTCCAGCTCCCGCTGGATCTGCGCGACGCGGGCTTTCACCTTCTCGTTCGCCTTCGTGCCGGTGATGACGACGGTGTTGTCCTTGTCGATCTTGATCTTCTTCGCCTTGCCGAGCTGCTCCAGCTCGATCTTCTCGAGTTGCGTGCCCAGGTCCTCGAAGATGGCCTCGCCGCCGGTCAGTTCGGCGATGTCCTGGAGCATGGCCTTGCGGCGGTCGCCATAGCCGGGGGCCTTGACCGCGCACACCTGGAACCCGCCCTGGCTGCGGAGCTTGTTCACGACCAGCGTGGCCAGCGCCTCGCCCTCCACGTCTTCCGCGATGATGAGGATCGGCTTGCCCTTCTGCAGCACCTTCTCCAGCACCGGGACCAGGTCGCGGTTGCTGCTGATCTTCTTCTCGTAGACCAGGATGTACGGGTCTTCGAGTTCCGCCT
>JANNQE010000101.1:0-7836 GCA_031441625.1 Planctomycetia bacterium | reverse complement strand
GGGCTTATGGCCCCGCGCCGCGCCGGCGTGGGGGGGGGTGGTTCCGCCCCCTGGGGGTCGCGGCTCGTCATGTCGCGGTCACATCCCGCAGAACGATTCGGCGGCGGGGCGGTCGTCGCGGCAGACGAGGACGCGGTTCTTGATGGTCCGCCCGGCGGCGGCGACCCGCACCGTCTCGCCGGCCAGTTGCTTCAGGTAGAAACAGGACACCACCCCGGTGATTTCGACCGCCTCGTCCGACTCCTTCACGTTCAGCCGCCGCAGTTCCGGGTGCGTGGACCGCAGCAGGTCTTCACCGGCGCGAGTGGGCGGGGGGGTCAGGGTGAGCATGATGCGTCGCTCCTTCAGGTGTGGTCCGAGCGGGCAATCGTGGGTGCCGACCGACCGCAGTCTGTAAACTGCCGGACGGGGACCTGGTCGCGGGAGACGTGGGGGGCGGCGTCCTTCCCGTCGCGACCGTCGTGGGAGAATCCTGTTTCCCACCCCCGCGATCCTAATAGGGGCGGAGGGGGGATGCAACCATTTTTCCCGAACAGTCCTCCCATTTCCCGCAACCGTCAGAGTTCCCGTCGATGAAACCCGCACAGCCGGTCTTCTCAGCCAGTCGCACCCTTCTGGTGATCTGGCGGGTGCTGCCGGTCGCACTGATTGTGCTGTGTGCAGCAGTCGGCGTGCCGCTCTTCCTCCGCTCGCCCCTCTGGTGTGACGTCACCCTCTACGACCTGGCGGCGAGGAACGTCCTCACCGGCGGCGTGCATTACCGCGAACTGTTCGATACCAATACCCCAGGGTTCGTGTGGCTGCTGTCCGGATTGCGGGCCGTCGTCGGGTGGAGTTCGGAAAGCCTCCTCGCGGTCGATCTGCTCATCGTCCTCGGCACGACACTCACCCTCTGCCGGCTGGCCAAGCTGGCCGGCGCGACGGTCGCCAACCGCCTGTGGGTGGCCGCCGGGTGTGCCGGCTTCTACCTGTTCACGCACGAGATGGCCCACGCCCAGCGCGACGTGTGGCTGACCCTGCCGGCGCTGCTGGCCGTGACGCTCCGACTCCAACGCATCACCCGCCCGGTACACGGCACCGCCCGCGGGGTGTTCCTGCCGGCGATGACTGAAGGGGGGTTGTGGGCGGTGGCGGTGTGGATCAAGCCGCACTTCCTGCTGGTGGCGGTGAGCTGGTGGCTGCTCACCGCCCCGCGGCTGGCGGGCGCGCGAACGGTCGGGCGGAGCTGGTGGGCGTGGGCCGGTGTGCTGGGTGCCGACCTTGGCGGTTTGCTGTTATCGGGCGGGCTGATCGGCGCGGCCGGCGTGTGGTACCTGGTCGCGTCCGGCACGTGGGCGGCATTCACCGAAGTGATGACCGTGTGGAACGTCGGCTACCTCGACTTCACGCTGAGCCAGATCCACGCCCGCTGGGGCTTCTTCGTCTGGTTCCCGCCCTGGAACTTCCTCGCCCCGCTCGCCGTCGGCTACGCCCTGTTCGGCGTCATCGACGCCCGCCTGTGGGCCGGCCGCTTCCGCACACCCGAGCAGGGCGGGCTGTTGAACCGCATCGCGTTCCGCGGCGTGTGGTGGACCGGCGGCACGGACGAGCAGCGGTATGCCCGCGCGTGCCTCGGCGCGATCTACGTGCTGTGGGTGCTGCAAGGGGTCGTCCTCCAACGGTCGTACCTGTACGTCCACGTGGCCGAGGTGATGATCGGGCTGGCGGTGTGGGCGGGGCACCGCTGGAACGCGGCGGCGGTCATCTTCGGCTGGTTGCTCGTCGTGCAGACGTGCTGGGTGGTGGCCGAACGGCCACTGACCGAGTGGGCGGAGGCGAACGGGAACGTCCGCGAGGTGTTCACCCCGCACCCCGTCTTCGACCGCCGGCGGAACGCCCACTGGCCCGACTGTTTCCGCCCGTTGCCCCCCCGCGAGCGGTATGCCCTCTCCGACGACCTCCGCCGGGAGGTGTTTCACCCGGCCTGTGCCAACTGGGTGGAACTGGGCGAGGTGGCCGACTACCTGCGGACCCACAAGGTCGGCGACAACGAACTGGTGTGCTGGCACGACTCGCCGCACCCGCTCTACCTGATGCTGGACGTGAAGCCGGGCCTGCGGTTCATGCACGTGAACACCGCCGCCATGATCAACCGCGACTGCTACACCCGCGTCTGCGACGAGTTCGACGCCAACACCGACAAGCGGTACGTGGTCATCGACCTCCAGCGGTTCGCGTTCATCGACTGGTACACCCTGGAACCGAAACAGCCGGGTGACGAGCGGCTGATCTACGATCAGTACAACCAACCGGGGCCGACGACGAGCGACCTGTTGCCGCCGGCCGCCGCGTGGGTGCGAACCGACCCGCGGCGGTTCATCGGGATGGGTGAGCCGACGCTGCCATTCGACACCACCCGCACGGTGTTCCGAAGCAACAACGGCCGGGGGCGGTACGTGGTGATCCACCTGAAGGAGTGACGATGGCCGACGTGCTCGCGCGAATTGTGGACACGAAGCGCCACGAGGTGGCGGCGGCGAAGGCCGCCGTGTCGCTGGCCGACTTACTTCGCCGGTGCGCCGACCTGCCGCCGTGTCGCGGGTTCGAGCGGGCGATTCGCACGGCCGCGGGTGTGGCCGTCATCGCCGAGGTGAAGAAGGCGTCGCCGAGTGCCGGCGTCATCCGCCCCGACTTCGACCCGGTGGCGATTGCCCGCACCTACGAGGCGCATGGCGCGAGCTGCCTGAGCGTGCTGACCGACGAGCAGTATTTCCAGGGACACCTGTCGTACATGTCGGCGGCACGCGCGGCGGTCGGCATCCCCGTACTCCGCAAAGAGTTCGTCATCGACCCGTACCAACTCGTCGAAGCACGCGCCGCCGGTGCCGATGCCGTTCTCCTGATTGCCGAGTGCCTGCCGCGCGACGACCTGAACCAGATGAACGCCGCTGCACGCGAGTGGGGTCTCGATGTGCTGATCGAACTGCATGACGCCGACCAACTGCCCCGCGTGCTGGCCACCGGGGCCACGCTCGTCGGCGTCAACAACCGCGACCTGCGGACGTTCACCACCCGCCTCGAACACACCCTCGACCTGCTTGCGCACTTCCCGCCCGCGGTGGCGGTGGTGAGTGAAAGCGGCATCCGCACCCACGCCGACCTGACGCGGCTTCAGGCGGCGGGGGTGCGGGCGGTGTTGGTCGGCGAATCACTCATGCGGGCCGCCGACATCGGTGCCGCGCTCGACGCCCTTCGCGGGGTGAATTGACCGCCGGTCACTTGCCCGAGATGGCGATCTTCTTCGCCTCTTTCATTTCACTGGGCATCTGAAGCGGGATCGACCCCGGCGGCGGCTTCAGCGTCGGCACCATGCCCGAGTCGTAGGGCACGCCATGAACCGGCCCGCCACCGGGCATCACGTGCGGCACGCCGTACATCGTGCCACCCGTCATTCCCCCCGGCGGGCTGACGGCAATCGGCGGCCCGCCCGTCGCGCCGGCGATCGGGATGCCCGACATCCCCCCGCCGCTGTTCGCGCCACACCCGGCACACCCCGCGGTCGAAACTGGGGTCGGAGCCGAGTACCCGCCACCGGACATCGGCATGTCGTACCCGCCGTGCGATGGCATCATGGTGACGGGCATGTCGTACAACGGGCCGGTCACGGCCGGGGCCGCGGCGTAGCTCGGCGCGCCAGACCCGGAGCCGCCGGCAGCGTAGCGGGAGTTCGGCCCGCTGAACAGCCAGCCGCCGCACCCGGCGTTCGGGCCGAACTCGCGGTAGCACCCGGCGGGGCCGCACCCGCCGACAGAACCGGGGCCGTAGCCGCCGGCGCGGGCGTAGACGGGTGAGTACGCGACGTTCGGGAAGAGGGCCGGGCGGTTGGTGATGCCCAGGTGGCACCCGACCGACAGGGACGCGCCGAGCAGGGTCAGCGCGACGAACAGGTGGCGGCGAAAGTGAGTCACGGGTGGGAACCTCCAAGCTCCAGGCGCGAACGGTTCGCGGCCGGTCCGTCGGTGCGGGCGGGTTCCTTCCCACGGCGGCGGGGGAGGGCGTCCTGCCGGCCCCGCGTGCGGTGGAAGTATGCGCGGGTGGCGGGGAGGTGCAACTCGGGGCAAGCTAGACCGTGTCGCAAAGCGCCGAAGCTGTGCCGACTGGTGGCGTGGGCGAAGCGGCGGCAGTCGGGCAAGAGGTGCCCGATGTGCGGATGGGGTGGTACGGCCGGCGGGGGTGTTCAGCCCGCCGACCGATTTCGGCTCAGGTTCAGCGGCAGTCGCGCTCGGCGTACCGGCGGTTGTCGTACTGGTCACAGTCGCGGTTGAAAAGCCTGCATCCGGCAAGCGGCAGCAGGGTGGCGGCGAGGAGGGCGGCGAGGAGCAAGCGTTTCAGCATGTGAGGGCTTCCGGTGCGGGGGCGTCGGAAGGCGTCCGTGCGGGGTGGCGGCGGCCTGCCGTCCGGGATCGGTTGTACCGATTCCACAGAGTGACATTGAAGGGTATTCCCCGGTCGCGGCGGATTCAATTCAAGTGCGACGGGGCAAGCTGAATTGAGCCGGAAGCTGTGCCGGCGGTACGGTTCGGCGAAACTTGACGGGTTGTAGGGTTTGAGCGGTCGTAGTGGTGGTGCCGGCCCACCACACCGGGGTCGGCACTATTGTGTGCGTGGCATGACGAGCGGCCGGTTCAGCACCTGGACGACGGGGGCGGCGAGCGCGGGCAGCACGCCCAACACGCGGACGGCCCACGAGCACAGGCCGGGCATGCGGAGCAGGCGGGCGGTCCACTGACACACCCACTGCCTTCGCGTCACCACCCGGCGGTGGGCGGCGGTCCACTCGCGGGCGTGGGCTTCCGTCCAGCCGTCGACGGCGCGATTCGCAATCGGCACCACCGCGACCACCGCGGCGAGCGCCCACGCCATGCCCTCGCCGGTGAACGGCTCCACGTACCCGGTCGCGTCGCCCACGGCGAACCACCGCGGCCCGGCCACCGCCATCGGGGTGCGGGTGAGTGGCGGCGTGCCTCTCCAGTCGGCGTCGGCCAGTTCGGGCAGCGGCGGCAACCCGGACGCGCCGACCACACGGGCCGCGGCCACGCCCAGCCCGCCGGCGTCCTTCACGAACTGCGGGTCGAACGCGGCGGCCACGTCGAGCCGGCCGTCTTCCAACCGCACCAGCCCGACGTACCCGCCCCCGCCGGTGGCCATGTGGATGACACCCGCGGGGTAGCTCGGCGGCGCGTCGGTGACCGTTCCGGCCCCGATGCGGGAGCCGACTGACACCGCGGTGTCAGTGGCCGTCAGTCGGCCGTTCAGCCCGGTCGCGTCGATCAGCACTCTCGCCGGCACCGTTTCCCCGCCGGCGAGCAACTGCCAGCCGTCTGAGGTGAGCGCACCCAGCTTCACCCGCTCGCCGGTTCGCACCGTCGCCCCGGCCGTCTCCGCGGCCCGCACCAGTTCCACGTCCATCGCACTCCGACTGAGCGCCACCCCGCCGGGCAGCGTCACCGTCGCCGTCCGCCCGCTCGTCGCCAACCGCACGCAGGTGAGTGGGACGGCACCCAACCGAGTGGGGAGTTCGCCCAACCCCGCCGCCGCGAGCGCCGACAGCGCGTGACCGTTCAGACAACACCCGCATACTTTCCGCCGCGGGAAGGTGGCCTTGTCGAACAGCACCACCCGCCGCCCGGCCCGCGCGAGCAACATCGCCGCGACCGCCCCGGCCGGCCCGGCCCCGACGACGGCGATGTCGAAAGTAGTCAACGACCTCACCCTCCAACTGGTTAGTCGCGAGGCAACGCCGAGCGCGCTCGGCGTTGCCTCGCGGCTAACCGTTCCGTTCACCCCACCACTCCAACAGCATCCGGCACGGAAAACTCGCCCGCACGGTCGCCCCACTCAGCCCCGCAGTTCCGGCCATCGCCGTCATCTCGTTCACGGTGAACGCGCCCAGAATGGACAGCGGGCCGTCCACATGCACCACGCGGCTGCGCGAGAACAGCCGCGAGGCCGCCCACACGGCCGCGTAGTTGAACCGGGTGCGTTCCAGGTCGTTCACCAGGATCAGCCGCGGATTCGCCGCCCGCAGTTTCCGCAGCAGTGCCAGCACGTCCGCCTCGTCCAGGTGGTGCAGGAAGAGCGAGCAGGTGAAGGCGTCGAACCCGGACGGGAGCGGGTCTTTCAACACGTCGTGGATGAAGAACTGAACCGTACCGGACGACTGAGTCGCAACTTCGATTGCCACCGCGCTGAGGTCGCACCCGGCGAACGACAGCGGCAGTTTTTCATTTTCGGCGAAGCGGCGAAGGGCGAGCGGCACGTCCCCGCTGCCGGTGGCGATGTCGAGCACGCGGAGCGGGCGGGCGTGCTGAATCGCCAACTTGCGGAGCGCCGGCCACAGCACCTTCGCACTGCCCGACACGGCGTTGATGCGGGCCAACCCCGCCAGTGCGCGACGGTGTTCGGCCGGGTCGAGGGCCGGGTCGTCCATCAGTTCGGGCTGGCGGTGCCGGTGCGCGAGCGACATGCGGGCGGCCGTGGGGGGCGAACCTCTATGGTAGCACGCGAGCCGGCGGGAGTTTTCAGGCGTACACGCAACGGCGGTGTTTCACACCGTGAACACCGCCGGCGGGTTTTCGCTCACCCCGCGGAAATGCACCGCCACACCACGAATTGCCGTTGTGCGGCGCACTCGCCCGGTTAGGCTGTGGGGGAAGGGTGTCGGCAGTTTTCGTGTCGACACCCGGAACCGCAAACGTGCCCGCCCGTGGGCCAACGCCACACACCGCGAAACGGCAAACCCGCTCGAAAGACGGGGACGCAAAGCACCGGGCCTTCGACCCCACCCCCTCAACGGGGGTCGATGGCGGCCGAGCTGCCGAAGGGACACGGCGACCGCCGTCCATCCCCGGATCGGGTTCCTCCGATCCGCCGCCGCACGGGGCCGGAGCGATCCGGCCGGCACGCACACTGTTCCCGCCGCGGGCCGGAGGTTCACCCCTCCGGCCCGCGGTCGTTTGCCCTCGACAGCCCGTTCGCCGTTCTTGTAAACTTTGCACTCGTCCCAACCCCGCCGACAAGGAAGTCGCGGCCGATGCACGTCGTTCACCTGACAGCCAGCACCTTTTTCGGCGGCCCGGAGCGGCAGATGCTCGGGCTGGGCCAGCACCTGCCGGGCACATTCACCAGCTCGTATGCGTCCTACCCCGAGGGCGGGCGGTGCGGCGAATTTCTGGCGAAAGTGCGTGCCGCCGGCTTCCCCGCGGTGCAGTTGAGTGCCGACACCCCGCAAGTGCCGGCCGCGGTGAACGAGCTGACGCAGTTGTTGAAGGCCACTCGCGCCGGCGTGCTGGTGTGCCACACTTTCAAGCCGAATGTGCTGGGGCGTGTGGCGGCGCGGCGGGCGGGCATCCCGTGCGTGGTGGTGAGCCGCGGGTGGACGTGGGAGAACCTGAAGGTGCGGGTGTACGAGACGCTCGACCGGGTGAACCTGCGGTTCGTCGATCACGTGGTGGCGGTGTCGGACGGGCAGGGCGAGCGGGTGCGCAAGACCGGCGTGCCGAGCACGCGGCTGAGCGTGATTCGCAACGCCGCACGTCTGGGGGCGTTCGCCTCCCCCGACCCGGAGTACTTGGCGAAACTGCGTGGCATGTTCGCCACTGACACCGCGGTGTCACACATCGTACTGGCGGCGGGTCGGTTGAGTCCGGAAAAGGGGTTCGGCGTTCTGGTCGAATCTGCGGTGGCCGTGTTGAAGGCGAACCCGACCGTCGGCTTCGTGTTGTTCGGGGAGGGTGTCGAGCGAGACAAGTTGACCGCGCGGGTGGCGGCCCGGCGGGTGGGCATCCCTTGCGTGGT
>JANNQE010000100.1:0-7170 GCA_031441625.1 Planctomycetia bacterium | reverse complement strand
GTTCACCAGTTATTTGAAATACTCTTCCGGCGTCTTTCCCGGCTTCCAGTCCTCGTTCTTCCGGTTGCCGTACTGGGTCGGCTTGAACTCGCCGACCAGGTCCACGGTCGTCTTGTCCGGGATCTTGTCTTCCAGCCCGAGTGCCCACAGGCATCCGTTCACGAACAGCCGGCGGGTGCCCTCGAACGCGAAGTCTTCGGCACAGCCCATCGTGCTGGTGAACACGCGGGCCGCCTTCTTGCTCTCGCCGGTGTACGTCTTCGTCCACGCCACCGGCATCATCGGGTCGTTCTTCTTCCCCCCCACCGCTTTCGAGTCCGGTTTCAGCGTCTCGGTCACTTCGCCCAGCACGAGCGGGGTGCAGTCTTTCAGCGGCAGGTTCACCGTGTACACGTCCGTGGTGCCGAAGATGTCGCCGGCCGCGATCCCCTTCAGGATGGGGTTCTTCTCCTCCCCCTTGGCCACCACGCCGCGGGTGCCCTCCTTCTTGTGCGCCCCGTGGTGGTTCACCCACGTCTCGCCCAGCACCTGCTTGCCGAACCCCTTCTCGTACCCCGGCTCCTTGCTCTGCCAGTTGTACTTGGCGTAGGTCTTCCCGCCGGTCGTGAACCCGTGGGTGGCGGTGCGGAACCCGACCACCGGCTTGCCGCTCTCGACGTAGTCGGCGATGTGCTTCATCTGCTCGTCCGGCAGGTTGCGGAAGCGGGTGAACACCACCAACAGGTCGGCGTCCTTCAGCGCCTCCAGGCCGGGAATGTTGTTGTTCACGTTCGGCTGCACCTTGCCGTCCTTCGGGTCGACGGCGAACAGGGTCGTCGTCTTGAACCCGTGGTGCGTGGTGAGGATCTTGGCCAGGGCGGGCATCATCTCCTCGGAGCGGTACTCCTCGTCGCCGGACACGAGCACGACGTGCTTGCCCACGCCGACGCCCTTCGCGTCCTTCGGCGGGGTGAGCGTCACCCACGGGTCGGCGGCCAGCAGCGGGGCGGTGAACACCAGCAGGGCGAACAGCGGGCGGAACATGCGTGACTCCGAAGAGGGGAGAGCAGGCGGCACTGTGCAGGGTATCCGGGCGAACCCGCCCCGCAAGGGTGGCGTGTGGCGCGAACCTTCGCGCGCCGCTGTACTATCCTGTCTGCATGACGCCAATCTCCACCGCCGCGTACCACGCCGACTATCACACCCTGGTGCGGGCCGCCGCCGCCGCCGCCGGCCTCACCGATCCGGTCGCCTTCGACCCCGGCGAGTTCGAGGACGCGCTCCTGGAAGCGGCCGTCCGCGGGCCGATCCTGCCGGTCGACGGGTGCCTCGTCCGCCGCTGGCGGCCGAACCGAAACAAGATCGACTCGCCCGCCCACTACGGCTGTCAGTCGTTCCACGCCGGCGGCGTCCGGTTCGCCCGCGTCTACTCCGAGATGGCCCTCGACCACATGCCCTACGGGTACAACCTGACCGTGGTCGGGCGGGCCGACTACCCGCGGCTGTACCGCCTGGCGGTCAAGCTCCAACGGGCGAAGTCGGCGAACCCGGTGGTGCCGGTGATGGCCGCCGAGCAGCGGCGGGCGCTGTGGCAGAACACCGTCGGCTTCCTGGAGCCGGCGAACCTGCAGCGGGTGAAGGAGTACGGCGGGCGGGCGAAGCGGGGGCTGCTGCTCACCGGCCCGCCGGGCAACGGCAAGACGTCCGCGTGCCGGTGGATCAAAGCGGAGGTGGAGCGCCGCGGGTGGCAGGCCCGGTCGGTGTCGCCGGACGACTACCAGTCGGCCCGCCGCGAGGGGGCGAAGGCGGTGAAGGAGCTGTTCCAGGCGAACGGCCGCGGAGTGGTCTTCTTCGACGACCTGGATATCGCCCTCCGCGACCGCGACACGGTGAAGGAGACGGACGACCAGGCGGTGTTCCTGTCCGCCCTCGACGGCATCGACGTGACCGAGGGCGTGGTGTACGTGTTCACCACCAACTGCGCCATCGAGCTGATCGACCCGGCCTTCCGCCGCCCCGGTCGCATCGACCTGACGCAGCACTTCCCCAAACCCGACGCCGGCCTGCGGCGGGAGTTGGTGAACCGCTGGCACGCCGACATCCGCACCGGCGTGGGGGCCGACCGCATGGCCGCCGACACCGACGGGCTGAGCTTCGCCGAGATCGAGGAGCTGAAGAACCTGCTGGTGCTGCGGTTCCTGGACGCGAGCGAGTGGGACTGGGCGTGGGCGCAGGAGCACTTCCGCGACAACCGGAGCGGGCTGGCCAACCGCAAGGCCGACCGCGCCTTCGGCTTCACCCCGGTGGCGAACGGCAAGCACTGAGTGGGAGCCGGTCTCGGATTGGTTCCGGCCGACACCGACACCCCCGCGGATGGTTCTTTCCACCTCCCCCCACCCTCCCGTGGAATCATGTCCTGAGCGAAGAAGATCCCATGCCGGCCAAGCACTTGCGGCGAATCGGAGTGGTGGACGGACTCACTGAACCCATTCCGGATCGTGACGACTCCGGGAATTCTTCCCGGAATGTGGTTGAGTTCGCCCGGACCGCTCGTCAGACTCCCACCACACAAGTCAACGGCAGGGGAAACGCACCTTCAGCCGCAAACACTCGCCCCCCCATCGTATCACTTCCGCCCGATTCACTCCGTAGGAACCTCGCTGATGCCCCTCTTCTCGTGGTGGAAGAACCGTGCCCGCTCGATCCGCTGCCACCATCGTTCTCCCCGGCTTGCTGAACGGCCGCCCCGACCTGCTGACCACGTAGGAAATGCCATGCGACAGACCACGACACCAATTCGCCCCCTCCGCTGGATCGCATTCTTGCCCCTACTTTGCCTCGCGTCGATGGTCTGGGCTACTCCGGTGCCGAAGGCGAAGCCGGCCGAAGTGGTATTGCACCCCCTCGCCACCGACCTGTTCGTGGGCGAGCAGTTCGAGGCGTTCGTCCGCTTCACAAACCGGGGTGAAGACGAGGTGTTCCTGTTCCGCGATTGGCAGTTGCAGCAGGGTTATGGCAACGTGACTCTCGAGGTCAAAGGGCCGAAGGACAAGGAGTTCCGCTGCCCATACACCGTGATCTACCCGACTAGCGGTTCGGACGGCAAACGCCCACCCCGCGAACGGGGTGTAAAGGCCGGGGGAACCCGCTGTGATTTCGTGGTTTTGCCGGTTGGGACGGGAGACTCCAGCAAGGAGTTGTTCCCCGTCCTCGACACGGCGGGCGAGTGGCAAGTGCGGGCGAAGGTGGTGTTTCACGACAAGCTGGAGAAGGTATCGTCCCCCGTGGTCGTCAAGGTGGCCGAGCGAACTGCCGCGGAAGCCAAACGGTGCGCCGACACGCGAACCGCTTTCTGGCGTCCGCGGCAAAAAGAGGACAGCTTCGGCGAAGAGTTCAAGGCCCGGATGAAGTTGATCGACGACCTCGGAGTGTGTTATACGGCGGACGAGTGGCGGCGTCAGATGTTCGGTTTTCGTCTGAGTGTGGCCGGCACCGATCAGAGCAAGCAGACGGCCCACGAGGTGATGGAGGACATCGACGCCTACCTGAAGACCGTCCCGTCGCCCGTCCGCGACCGCCTGTGCTGGGCGCTCGCGTACACCGCATTAGATAGGGCGGCGACCGACCCGCAGGCCATCAAAATCGGCCGCAAGTACCTCGCGATGGTGGACTGCCTGCCCGACGATTGGGAAGTGATGGGCGAGTTGTTCGACGAGGCCGAACGCAAGCTGAAGGCCAAATCCCCCGACGCGAAGCCCGAGAAGAAGTGACCCCCACGCAGGTCACAGGTTGCCGGTCTGTCGGGCGGGGTTCGCCAGGAACACTTCCACTTCCGTTCGTCCGCACGGCGTGCTATCCGCCGGCATGAACCTGACCCTCGCCCTCGCCCTGGTCGCGTTCGGCCCCGCCGCCGACACGGCCCCGCTTCAGGCCGCCGCCCCGACCGTCGATCTCGGCGAGGTGAAGTCCGGCCCGTCGTGTTCGCACACGTTCGAGTTGAAGAACGCCGGCACCGCCACGATTGCGATCACCGATGTCGTCGCCGGGTGCGGGTGCTCGAAGGCGGAACTGTCGGCGAAGCAACTGCGGGCGGGCGAGACGGCCAAGCTCACGCTCGTCACCCGCACGCTCACGCAACCCGAAGGGGCGGTCCACTGGCCCGTCTCGGTGGCGTACTCCACCGACGCCGACGGCAAGCCGTTCGACGGCAAGCTCGACCTGAAGCTGACGGCGAAGCTGGTCCGCGAGGTGAGCGTCACCCCGCCGCTGGTGGCGGTGTCCACGGCCGGCGCGATGAGCCACACGCTGAAGGTGGAAGACCGGCGGGCGAAGCCGCTGACCGTCACCAAGGTGGAGAGCACCAGCCCGCACATCACGGCCGAGGTGAAGGCGGCGACCACGACCGACGGCAAGACGGTTCAAGAAGTGGTGGTGAGCGTGAAGGAGGAGTTGGCCGTCGGGTCGCACGTGGAGACGGTCACGCTCCGCACGAACGACCCGGCGTGCCCCGTGCTCGAAATCCCGGTGCGGGTTCACAAGCGGGCGGCCGACGGCGTGACCGTCACCCCGAGCACGGCGGGCGTGCGGTTCGCCACCGGGCAGGCGGACGCATCGGCACTGGTGCAACTCCGCGGGGGCGGGAAGACCGTGGCGATCAAAGCGGTGGAATGCACCACCCCCGGCGTGACGGTGAAGTTCTCCGAGGACGCCGGCCCGGTGGCCACGGTGCGGGTGCTGGTGAACGCGGCCAAGGCCGGGGCGAGCGGCACGGCCGAAGTGACCGTGCTGCTGACCGAGCCGACGGCGACGAAGTTGGTAATTCCGGTGGTGTGGTACGCCCCGTGACAAGTGGCCGACTCGCTCCGCGAAGGCCACGAGCCGCGGAGCGGCGACCGATGTTAGCAAGGGGTGAAGTGAGCATCGCAGATGCGAACGCAACCCCTGGACAGCCGGTGGGAAGGAGATAAGCCCCGGAGGGGCGATAGTCAGTAGCCCTGTCGCCCCTCCGGGGCTTGTCTGTTCTTGGTTTCGTTTCCAGGGGTTCCGCTCACATCGTTCGCTCCACCCCAGGCTAACCTAGGTCGCCGCTCCGCGGCAGCAAGTGTGGCAGGAATCGTTTGTTCCGCCGCCTCCGGGTTCGTTTCGGCCACTCTTGTTCCCCATCGCCAACGCCCCTTCTTGCCGACTCGTTCCACTTCTGCGAAGCTACTCCCGTATCGCCACCCGTCACCCGGTCCGGTCTGCTCATGGACAAGAAGAACCCGTTCATCAGTTTCTTCCTCACCGACTGGTACTTCGCCGTCCCGATGACGCTCATGCTGTTCATCGCGCTCGCGCTGGTGGTGTGGCGGCTGCTGCTGAACATGAGCGCCAAGTCGAACCTGGACGCGCTCCTGCCCGACCTGCAAGAGAACCTGAAGCGGAAGGGCACGAAGGCGGCCCTGACGCTGTGCGAGACCGAGACCGGGCTGATCCCGAAGGTCATGTACACGGCCGGTTTGCAGGCGTCCGAGCAGGGCGTCGCGGCCATGCGGCGGAGTATGCAGGCGGCGGTCGATCACGAGATCCTGCCGCGGCTCAACTTCCTGCTGCCGAGCATCCTGGCCATCGCCAAGATCGCCACCATGGTCGGCCTGCTCGGCACCGTCATCTCGATGATCTTCACCTTCACCGCCATCAACGCCGAGGCGGGCAAGGGTGCCGGGGCGGACATGGCCAAGCAGAGCGAGAAGATCGGGCTGGCCCTGTTCGCCACCGCGTTCGGCCTGATGACGGCCATCCCGCTCGTCTTCTCGCACGTCATGTTCAAGGCGGCCATCACCAAGTTCGAGATCAAGATGAAGCTGGCGGCGCAGAAGCTGATCACGCTGGTGCAGAAGAGTAAATCCGGCGACTGGGGCGAGGAGGAGCCGGGCGACGACGACCGCGACCGCGGGAAGAAGGGCCGCGACCGCGACCGCGACGAGGACGAGGGGGAAGATCGGAAGCGGAGTAAGGCGCGGCGCTGAATGGAACCGGGAACGCAGTGACCGGGTGCGTTCCAGTCTTTGACCCGGTCACTGCGTTCCCGGTTCCAGTAGGTCACACCATGCCCGCACCCGCACTCGACGTCTGGTATTTGTCCGCCGAGAAGGTGTATCGGGGCGTGCCGTTTCAGGTGGCCGCCGGGTGGGTCGAGCAGGGCCGGCTGGCCGCCGCCGACAAGGTGCGGCCGACCCGCACGACCGACCCGTGGGTGACGGTGGCCGCCCACCCGCTGCTGGCCGACTACCTGCCGCTCAAGGCCGGGGCGGCCAAGCCGCCCGTCGCGGGGGGCAAGGGCGAGCCGGTCGAAGCGCTCGAGCCGGAGAGTTTCCGCAAGGTGGAGGCGGAAGACGACGACGTGGACATGATCCCGCTCATCGACGTGAGCCTGGTGCTGCTCGTCTTCTTCATGATGACGACCACGGCGGCGAGCAACGACTCGCCGATCACGCTGGCCGAGGCGACTCAGGGGATGGAGATCAGCCCGGACGACCCGAAGGTGGTCACGGTGCAGATGGACCTGCGGGAGAGCGGCGAGGCGTTCTACGCCCTGCGGGTGGGCAAGGGGCGTGTCATCAAGGCGGAAGACAACAACCTGGTGACGCTGCCCGAGGTGCTCGCCCGGCTGGACAAACTGCTGCCCGAGTTCACCAGCCCGCCGGAGGTGCGGATCGCCTGCCACCCGCAGGTGAAGCACGTGCGGGTGAAGGAGTTGACGGCGAAGATCGACCCGTACCGCCGCGCCGGGAAGATCAGCAGCTACACGGCCGAAGTGAACCAGAAGCCGAAGTGAACGTGCCCGATCTTCGCCGCAAGATGTCTACAGTATCGGCAGGTGCCGTTCGCTGAGGGCGGCTGGCGTGAGCCGCGGAGCGGCGACCGATGTTAGCCAGGGGTGGAGTTGCGAGCGGAGCGAGCGACGGAACCCCTGGAAACGGAGACGAAATAGAACAAGCCCCGGAGGGGCGACGGCCGGCCGATTCTGCCGCCCCTCCGGGGCTTGTGGGTATGGGGTGTTCGGTCCAGGGGTTCCTCTCGCTTCGCTCGCTCCACCCCTGGCAACTGACCTTCAGGAACGGAATGCCAGGTGTTGTGCGAGATCGAGTGTGGCAACCCCAGCCGCCCCAACGGGGCGGGTTCTGTCAGCCCAGGTCGGAGCGAGCCGCA
>JANNQE010000099.1:0-5022 GCA_031441625.1 Planctomycetia bacterium | reverse complement strand
TTGGGCGAGGGCGAGGTCGAAGAGGATGGGGGTTGGTCCCCCTCTCCCCCAGGGGAGAGGGGGACCTGCGCAGACTTCACCCCGACCTCCAGCGCCGTCAGTGCGCGTCGAGCGTCGCCGTCGCACGCCTCACACAAGAAGGCCAGTGCGTCGTCGGTCAGTGACACCGGGGTGTCACCCAGCCCGCGGTCTTTGTCGGCGAGGGCGTTGTGGATCACCTTCCGGATGTGCTCCCGCGTCAGCGGCTCGAAGGTGAAGATCTGGCTGCGCGACAGTAGCGGCGTGTTGATGGCGAAGAACGGGTTCTGCGTCGTCGCCCCGATCAGGATGACCACGCCCTCCTCCACGTCCGGCAGTAGCACGTCTTGCTGACTGCGGTTGAAGCGGTGGATTTCGTCGAGGAACAGGATCGTCCGTCGGCCGCGGTCTTCCAGGTCGTGCCGGGCTTGCGTCAGCACCTCCCGCACGTCCTTGATGCCCGCGCTCACGGCGTTCATCGGGCGGAACAGACTTTTCGTCTGGTTGGCGATGACGTGGGCGAGGGCGGTCTTGCCGCACCCCGGCGGGCCGTAGAAGACGAGCGAGTTCAGGCGGTCGGCGACCAGCATGCGGCGGAGCAGCTTGCCGGGGCCGAGGAAGTGCTCCTGCCCGACGTACTCGTCGAGGGTGCGGGGCCGCATGCGGGCGGCGAGCGGGCGGGCGGCGGTGCGGTTGTCGGCACGCACGGAGTCGAACAGGTCCATCGGGCGACCCTGGGGGATGTGGGCGGATGTTCAGTATAGCGGATGGGGCGATGTGCGCCCCGACCCCCTCACCCCCAACCCCTCTCCCACCGAGGGGAGAGGGGAGCCAATCCTAGCCCGCGCGGTGTTGCCGCTCTTCCTCGTACTTGTGCAGCTTGTTGTAGAGCGTCTTCAAACTGATCCCCAACTCGTCGGCCGTCCGCTGCTTGTTGAACTTGTTCTTCGCGTACATCTGGAGGATGTAATCCATCTCGATGTCGGCGAGCGTCTTCGGCGGGCCGTCGGCAACTGGTGCAGTCTGTCCGTAGCCCGGTGGCGTCGGATGTTGCTGGTACGGCTGCGGCATGGGGATGGTCGGCGGCCCGTAGGCATGCGGCACGTTGTACGCCCCGCGGCCGGCCCGCACGTCCTGCGGCATGTGGTCCGGGGTGATCGGCCGCCCGCCGCTCACGATCCAGGCGTACTCCATCGCGTTCGCCAGCTCCCGCACGTTGCCCTGCCAGTCGTAGGCGAGCATCGTCTGAATCGCCTCGGCGGTCAGCAGGTCGGCGACCATTTCCGGCGGGCGCTTGGCGGTGCGGGAGAGCAGGTGAACGGCCAGGCTGGGGATGTCCTGCTTGCGGTCGCGGAGCGGCGGCAGGTGAATGGGGAACTGGTTCAGGCGGAAGAGCAGGTCTTCGCGGAACCGCCGCTCGGCCACCATCTGCCGCAGGTTCTTGTTGGTGGCGCACACCACCCGCACGTCCACGATGATCGGCTGGTTCTCGCCCAGCCGCTGGATCTCGCCCGCTTCCAGGAAGCGGAGCAGCTTGGCCTGCACGTTGATGTCCAATTCGCCGAGTTCGTCGAGGAACAGCGTGCCGCCGTTGGCCACTTCGAAGAACCCTTTGTGGTCGCGGTCGGCCCCCGTGAACGCCCCCTTCTTGTGGCCGAACAACTGGCTCTCGACGAGCGTGTTCGAGAGCGCGCCGCAGTTCACCGGGATGAACGGCATGTCGGCCCGGCGGCTGTGCGTGTAGATGGCCCGCGCCACGACTTCTTTGCCGGTGCCCGTCTCGCCGGTGATGAGGATGCGGGCGTCCGTCGGGGCGAACTTCTCGACGAACTGGATGACCGGCTGCATGGCCGGGCTGCCGCCGATCAGCCCGCCGGGGCCTTCCGCCGCCTGCACCCGCGCCTCGAGCGCCGCCGCCTTGCTCTTCAGCCGCTTCTTGTCCGCCGCCCGCAGCAGCACGGCTTCGATCTCGGACATCTTGCACGGCTTGCGGAGGTAGTCGCATGCGCCGAGCCGCATGGCCTGCACCATGCTCTCCTCGCTGGCGTACCCGGTCATCATGACCGCGTCGGTGTCGGGGGAGTGCTGCTTGAGGCGTTGCAGCACGTCGATGCCGGTCATGTCCGGCATGCGGATGTCCAGAATCGCAATGTCGAACGTGTGCGCGGCGATGGCCTGGAGAGCGGTCGTCCCGTTCGGGCAGACGATCACGTCGTGCCCCAACCGCGGCAGCTCCGTCCGCATGAACTCTTGCAAACTCCGCTCGTCGTCCACGAACAGCACGCGGAGCCGGTTGTGGGGCGGGGTGGCCGGGGGGTGTGCCAAGACAAGTTCTCCGAGGTCCGTCTCTGTGGTCCGAATCCATTCTTCGCCGCGACCAACGGGAGCGCGCGCGCCCGTTGGTCGCGGCGAAGACCACAATTATGCAGCGACCAGTGCCGGCCGTTGTTTGGCTGGCGGGTCGGCCTTCGTCGCGGCCGGGGCGGGCGAGAGCGGCAGTCTCACGGTGAAGGTACTCCCCTTGCCGGCGCCCGCGCTGCCGGCGGTGATGGAGCCGCCGTGCTGGTCCACGATCTGGTGGCTGATGCTCAGCCCCAGGCCGGTGCCGTTGCCCGTGCGGCTGCGGGTGAAGAACGGCTCGAAGATGTTCTCGAGCACGTCGGCCGTCATGCCGCACCCGGTGTCGGTGAACACCATCTCGGCGTGCGTGTCGTGCTCGGTCAGGCGGGCGGTCAACTTGCCCCCGTCGGCCATGCTGTCGAGCGAGTTCACCACCAGGTTGAGCACCACGCTCTTCACGTCCGGCCCGCTCACGATGGCGGTCAGCGGGCCGTCGGCGTGGAACTCCACCGCCTTCCCTTTGGCGTTCGGCAGGTGCTGAGCCACTTCGAGCACGTCGGCGATCAGGGCGGTCAAATCGACCGGCTCGCGGCGGCCCCCGCTGCGGCTGAAGTCGAGCAACTTCTGCGTGATCTGCTTACACCGGAAGGCCTCCTGCTGGATCATCCGCAGGTACTTGCCGATGGTGTCGGCGTCGTCGGGCGACTTCGTCAGCAGGTCTTGCAACCGGCGTTCCAGGGCCTCCGAACAGAAGGCGATGGACGCCAGCGGGTTGTTGATCTCGTGCGCCACGCCCGCGGCCAGAAAGCCGACGCTGACCATGCGCTCGGACCGCACCAGTTGGCGGGTCCGCTCGTTCACCTGCTGGGCGAGGCTCTTGTAGATGTCGCGGAGCCGCACGGTCATGGCGTTGAACTCGTTCGCCAGCTCCTCCAGCTCGTCCTTCGAACTCAGGCGGATGGGCTGGTCGAAGTTGCCGCCGTGGACGCGATGCACCCCCGCTTGAAGTTCCTTGATCGGGCGGAACACCCAGACGCGGAAGTAGTACAGGAGCGTGAGCACCAGCACGAGGGCGAGGGTGGTGGCGGTGCCGGTGATGACGAGCGCCCGCCGCTGGTTCGCCTTCGAGGCGTCGAACGTGTCCCGCACGTCGTCGAACAGGTGGGCGTGCAGGTCGCTCGCCTGCTGGAACAGCCGGGCGTGTTCGGCGGCCACGTCTTTGTCTTGCATCACCCGCGGGAGATTGGCGTCGAGCCTGACCGCGTCGATGGCCTTCTCCAGTTTCGCCAGCGTCAGCCGCATCTGCTCGATCTGCCCGGTCTCGAACTCCCCGCCGTCCGGGTCGAGGTGTTCCGACTGGATGCCGTCGTGCGTCAGCCGGTAGCCCTCGAACATGGTCTGGGCGTTCTTCAACTTCTCGTCCACGTGATCGCGGTCGGTCTGGATTGCGCCGGTCCCTTCCGCCCGCGGCGGGGCGGGCGTGTTGACGGCCATGATGCTGTCGCGGAGCAGGCCGACGGCCCGCATCTCGTGCAGCTTGCGGTCGTTCGACCGGGCCGAGTCGTATAGCGAGGTGAGGCCGAAGACGGCCCCGCCGAGCAACAGGCCGACGCACGCCACCACCAGGGCGAGGCCGAACACCAGTTTGTGCCGCAGTTGCCACGGTCGAGACACGCCGAGCCTCCCTGCCCGTCGCCCTTCCCCGCCACCGGGTGTGGTGAAGGGTGCGGGACTCTACCAGAGGCGTTCTTACAAAGGGAGGGCAATTTTTACCGCCCCCGTCGGGGTGGAAACGTGGCGGGGTTGACTCCACAGGGCCGCACGATCTCGCGTCGGGTGGAGGCTTGCGACCACAGAACGGCCGGGTTACTGTGAACACACCTCACGAGGTACAGTCATGCGACTGAGCCGCGGAAGTTGGGTCAAGCTCGGCATCGTGCTGGTCATCTTCACCCTGTTCGGAACGGGCGTCGTGTACATGCGGCTCGGGATGAAGACCTCGATGGGTCACGGGTCGATGAGTGCGGCGGTGAAGTTGCGGCCGGAAGTGGAGTCGTTGCCCGCGCCGGAGGAGCGGTTTTTTAACCGCAAAGCGGAGACATTCGGCATCCGTTTCACGAACGGCGAGTGGGTGACGGGCGTGGCGAAGGACAGCCATGCCCTGTACTCCGACTGGTACGGCGGCGGCACGGTGGTGGTGAAGGACAGCCGCGGGCGGGTGCGGTGCTTCTTCGGCCACGTGTGCGGCTCGATGGGGTGCCTCGGTGCGACCGACTTCGACTCGCTCGACGTGTTCGACGCGACGTTGGCGCAGAGCAAGTTCGACGAACAGCAGTGGCCGTGAGATGCGGGCGACGGGCATTCTTCGCGGGAGCGCCACTGGAAAGAGACGGAGCACCCCCCACCCGGTTCGGTGGCTCTGCCACCTGAACCGACCTCCCCCACAAGGGGGGAGGTGGGGCTGGTTGGCTTTCTCGCAACGTGGGCTGTTGGGGAATACACATACACCACCTCCCCCCTTGTGGGGGTGGTCGCCGCACGGAGCGGAGCGACGGCAGCGGGTGGGGGGGTACTGCCGACTTCCAGCGGGTGAGCGACTTTCGTGTTGGTGGATCGAGCGGACGAGGAAGGACCACCGCCCTCCGCCGCGAAGCGGCCGTCGTT
>JANNQE010000098.1:0-1631 GCA_031441625.1 Planctomycetia bacterium | reverse complement strand
ACCGCTTCCAGGCCTCGACCAAGGCTCGCCAGGCTCGGACCTTCTCGGGGCGGTGTCTCGCCATGACGGAGTT
This sequence comes from Planctomycetia bacterium, assembly GCA_031441625.1. Classification (GTDB taxonomy): domain Bacteria; phylum Planctomycetota; class Planctomycetia; order Gemmatales; family Gemmataceae; genus JALHQU01. The sequence goes on along the minus strand of JANNQE010000098.1, from coordinate 1,558 downwards.
CTCCCACGGGGAAAACTCACAGACTACCCGACTCCGCAAGGCGTCAAATCGCCGGACGGGTACGGTTCGGTGGCAATCCGCCCGGCGTCGCCTGGAGCGGGTTCGGCGGGCAGGGGTGGTCCCCGCCGGCGAGCGTGCAGGGCGGGGGCCGACCGACGACGAAGCGGTAGTGGTTACGCCACTTCACACATCGCGCTTCTTCAGCAGCGGCTTCTTCAGCACCGGGTCGGGGTCGGTGAACGGGCCGGCGGAGGTGTCGCGCGTCAGGCAGCGGGCGAACATCTCCAGCTTCGCGTCCAGGTCGTCGGCGTGGTGCAGGATGAGCACTTCGGGGATGGCCGGCAATCGCGGTGAACCCCACTCGGGGATCGTCAGGTGTGACACCACCACGTGTTCGAGTAGCGTCAGCAACTGCGGGTTCAACTCCGGCACCTTCGCCGCCGCCGCGCGGATCAGGTCGCGGCCCAGGAGGATGTACCCGAACAGCCGGCCGTCGATGGTCTGCTCCGCCGGCTGTCCGGGCACGTCGGGAACGGTCAGGTCCGCGACGCGGCCGATGTCGTGCAAGAGGGCACCGGACACGATCAGGTCGCGGTTGAGCGGCGGCGTGAGGTCGGGGTAGTGGGCGATGTACCGATCCGCCAGCCACGCGCAACTCCGGGCGACGTTCAGCACGTGTTCGAGCCACCCGCCGGGGAACGGGTAGAACTTCTTGTCCGACGCGGGCAGCTTTTTCAGCGCCTCGGCGTGTGTGTCGAGCACCGCGAGCGTCATACGGCGGAGCGGATCGTCCTTGATTTCGTTGTCGGCGAGTGCCCGCAGTTCGGCGAGCATCACGTCCGAGTCGAACCGCGAGCGGTCGTAGAAGTCGGCCTCGCGGAAGCCGTCGCCGCGGTCGGACTCCTTCATCTCGCGGATCTGTTGCACGTCCACTTGCGGGCCGTACTTGTCGTGCTCGGAGTACGTGCCGCGGAGCTTGAAGAACCCGCCCGGCAGCCAGTGTTCGCCGGCGGCGTAGTCCTTGGCGTCCTGCCACACCATCACGCTGACGGTGCGGCGGAGGTCGCGGAACTTGCACGCGAGATACGGCTTGCCGTCGCGGGTGGTGCCCTTCTGCTTGTCGGCGAGCAGGGCGAAGAAGTCGGCCGCCGGGCCAGGGACAAGCTGGTGCAGCGGGGTCAGTTTGGGTTTCATGAGTTCACCACGAATCAGACGAATAAGACGAATCAGAGACAACAGAGTTTCGGACACCCGCCCGAACTGCTTCTTTCCTGGATTCGTCTTATTCGTCTGATTCGTGGTCAGCCCGGTTTTCGTGGTGAACCCGTTTTCGGAGTCAGCCCATGCCCGAACTGCTGTTGAAGGACGAGGCCTACGCCGTCATCGGGGCGTGTTTCGAGGTATACAACGACAAGCGGCCTGGGTTCCTTGAAGGGTAAGCGTCCGGTGAGGCTTTCAATTACCCACAAGTTCCGAAGGCACTGATTTGGCGGCAGTTGCGGCGCACCCACTGGGCTACTTGTCCCGGCGTTCTGTGCCGTCATCAGCTTGTTTTTCG
>JANNQE010000097.1:0-2136 GCA_031441625.1 Planctomycetia bacterium | reverse complement strand
GCTGGTGCCCACCCGGTCACGGCGTTCCCGGTTCCAGGCCGGCGTTTCGCCTCACTCTTGGCGTGTGCCGGCGGTGATGAGCACGGCCGCCTCGTGGGACGCCAGCTTGTAGTCGTCGTCGTCCAGCGCCAGGCCGCCGTCGTCCGTCATCCGGCGGATGGCGTCGCGGTCGTGAACCTCGCCGATGGTCGGCAGGCACTTGAAGTCGCCGCGGAGCACCCGCAGGGCGACCCGCTCGTCGTCGATCACCGTGCCCGGCCGCACGCCCGCGGCCGTCAGCAGCCCGCCCATCACACTGCGCTTGAAGAACAGGTACTGCATCAGGGTGGCCCCGCCGACGCCGACCAGCAGCAGCCACCACGGGCTGACCGTCAGGGCGAGCGCGAGGCCGGCAATCAGAGTCAGTCCGCAGATCGCCTTCACCCAGCGGCCGACGGTCCACTCGCGGTTCAATTCGGACAGCCGGCGGTTCACCGCATCCGGCCCTTGCTCGGCGATGCGGGCAATGCGGGCACACAGGGTGGCACCGGGCGACGGACACGGTGGCGTGTGCGAGTGCAGTTGGGTGGCGAACATGATGTCTCCTCCGGGAGTCCACCCCGCGGGTTGGTGCGGGGAGTTGGAGTCCACACCGCACGGCCCGTGCCAATCGCCGGTCGGGAAGACGTAACCCGTTGTCAGTCCGCCGATTTCGCCAGTCGAGATGTGTTGACCGACCCGTTGCACGGCGACCGGCTTCCCACCACCGGGCAGCCGCGTGCGTGCCGAACCGACCGGCGGGGGCCCGCCGGCCGGTGGTCGCAGGTCAACTCTTCTTCTGGAGCGCGTCGCGGATTTCCGCCAACAGTTTCTCGCTCGTCGTCAGTTCCGCCGGCTTCGGCTCCTCCTTCTTCTTCCGCATCATCAGGTTCACCCCCTTGATGACGAAGAACAGGCACAGGCCGATGATGAGGAAGTCGATCACCCTCTGGATGAGCTTGCCGTACCCGATCTTCACCGGCACGAACACCTGCTCGGCCGGCAGCTTGTCCTTCGTCTCCGGTGTCGGCATCTTGCCCGGCAGTTCGACCGACAGGTCGGAGAAGTTCACCCCGCCGATGGCCCAGCCGATGGGCGGCATGAGGATGTCGTTCACCAGCACGGTGACGATGGCGCTGAACGCCGTGCCGATGATCAACCCGACCGCCAGATCGACCACGTTCCCCCGCAGGATGAACGCCTTGAATTCGGACAGGATTTTCATGGTCGGGTCTCGTAGGGCGGGCCGCAGTCGAACGAAGTGAGACAAGCCCCGCCGGCGAACTTGGGGGGTGTTCGCCGGCGGGGCTCGCGGTCCTGACGGACCTACTCGGCCCGCCCTACAAGATACGGCCTCACATCATGCTGAACGGGTCCACGTCCACCTGGAACTCGACGCCGTGCGGCGGCTTGCTCACGGCCAGCACCTCGCGGAGCACCTGGTGCAGCGTGCCGCTGCTCTCGCTCTGGAGCTGGAAGTGGAAGCGGTAGAAGTCGTGCAGCTTGAACACCGGGCACTCGGCCGGGCCGAGTACGCGAATCGCCCCGCCCTTCACCCGCGTGGTGGCGGCCTTGAACGCGCCGGCCAGTTGGTCGGCGAACGCCCCGGCGGCCTCTCCGTTCTCGCTCCGCACGATCATTCGTGCCAACTTCTGGTACGGCGGGTACTGGTGCTCGCGGCGGAAGCCGAGTTCGAGTTTTGCGAACGCCTTGAAGTCGTGGCCGGCGGCGAGCGTGATGCACGGGTGCTCGGGCGTGAACGTTTGCACCATCACCTTTCCGCCCTTGTCGCCCCGCCCGGCCCGCCCGGCCACCTGTGCCAGGATCTGGAACGTCCGCTCGGCCGCGCGGAAGTCGGGCAGGTGCAACCCCACCTCGGCGTTGACGACGCCGACGAGCGTGACGTTCGGGAAGTCTAGCCCTTTGGCGATCATCTGCGTGCCGAGCAGGATGTGAATCAGCCCGGCTTTGAAGGCATCGAACACCCGCTGGTGGCTGCCGCTCTTCGTCATCGTGTCCGAATCCATCCGCTGAATGACGTACTGCGGGAACAGCTTTTCCAACTCCGCGTGCAGCTTCTCCGTGCCCATGCCCTGATAGCGGATGGCGGTGTGGTTG
>JANNQE010000096.1:0-1543 GCA_031441625.1 Planctomycetia bacterium | reverse complement strand
CCCCCGCGTCCCGTTTTGGGGGGGGGGCCGCGGGGGGGCCGTGGGGGGTTTTATTTTCTGTGGTTCGCCTATCCTGCCCGGCGGCGCCCCCCCCCGGGGTCACCCCCCCCCCGGGGGCCGCCCGCCGCCGGTTCACCTGTTGAGGTCCGCTCGCGGAGCGAGCAGAGCACTTCAGTTCTCGCTGAACCCCGGCGGGAACGGGCGGCGACTGCCCCCACTCACCCCGCCCACCAGCACCCGCACGCGGGCGGTCACGTCGGTGTCGCTCAGCAACTGTTGCTTCATCGGCAGGGGCAGCGGCAGGCTGTACCCGAGCAGGTCGCACACCTCGCCCAGGGGGGTGTCGCCGTCGAACAGGCGGGTGAGCTGCGCGTGCGCCGGGCCGGTCGGGTCGAACCGCGCGAGCACCGCCTCCCGCAGATCCCGCCGCAGGGCGGTCGCCTCGGCCAGCGGCGGCCGCACGTCGGCGATCAGTTCCCCGCGGGCCACCCGATACAACTTGTCCGCGGCCGGGATCTCTTCCACCAGCCGCAGGCGGGCCAGCCCGCGGAGCGCCAGGTTGTACCGGCCGTCGGGCAACTGCTCGGAGGCGGTGATCCGCCCCAGGCAGGCGGTCGGCTCGATGGGCGGCCGGCCGTCGTAGGTCTCGTCCCAGTTGTCGTCCGGGGTGAGCAGCACCATCGCAATCAACTGGTCGCCGGCCAGCGCGTCGGCGGCCATCTGTCGGTATCTCGGCTCGAAGATGTGCAGCCCCTGATCGACGTGCGGGAACAGCAACAAATTGGGGAGCGGGAACAGCCGCACCACCCCGGCGAACTCGTCCAGCGCCGCCCGGTCCTCACGCATGCCCGTCCCCCGTGTGCAACTGAACCGGCGAGCCGCCGGGCGAGTCGATGGTCGCCGTCACGTCCGCCCACAGGCGTGCCGCGTCCACCCCCAGGTACACGGCGGGGTAGGCGGCGGCTTTGGCCGACCCGCGGGCCAGTTGGGTGCGGGCGGCGGTGACATTCCCTCTGCCCCATTGGTAGAGAGCGACGGCCGCGTGGATCAAGCTTTGCACGAACCGGCGGTCGGATTGGTCACATTCCCGCCACAGGTGCTCCCACTCCTCGTGCGCGTCGAAGTGCCGCCCGGCGTTGAACAACTGCACCCCGCGGGCGAACCGCGGGTCGGCGGGCGTGGCGGTCATGGGGTGGTCGGGGTCGTTCCGGGGAGCGGCGGGAGTTGACTGGCAGCACCCAGGAAGATTTGGTTCACACTCTCGTGATCGAAGATGGCCGGACCACCGCCGGGAATCAGGTATGCCGCCATGCCGCCCCGGTAGTTGATCGCGCCGGGGTAATCGACTTCGTACCGGGTGCCGCCGTGCAGTTCGATGACGAAGACTTGGAACGGGCGGGCTTGGATGTATCGGGCGAGGGTCGCGTCAAACAACTCCGCGGTCATGGGCAGTTCCTCGGTGGTGGTCCCGTCCGCATTTTACCGCACCCGCCAGGACATTTCACCACCCCACCATCCGGGTGACCACCTGAATAGAACCGCG
>JANNQE010000095.1:0-35794 GCA_031441625.1 Planctomycetia bacterium | reverse complement strand
CCGCTGGTTCACCACCTGCTTGCACGCCGCTTCCACCGGCCCCGACCCGATCGCCCACCCCTTCACCCGGTACGTCGGGTCGTCCATCCGATGCACCTGGTTCTCCACGTACCCCAGTCACTGCCGGTGCGCCTCCTTCGCCACCGCCCGCCGCCCCACGGGCATCGCCCGCAACCCCTCGAGCACGGCCTGCCCGCCCTCGTGCTTGAGCGTGTGGCACCACTCCCCGGCCACCCGCGTCGCCTCCGCCGCGTCGTCCGGGTGCACGGCCTTCGCCCACTCGCTCAGGTGCTGGGCCGCGTGCCAGAAGTCCAGGATGACCGCCTCGGCGCGGGGGAAGTGCGTCCGCAGCCAGTCCTCGATCCCGGCCCCGCCGTCGGAGATGGCCACCCACCGGTCGGCCGCATCCATCCCCACCTGGGCCGCCTGCCGCCGCAGCGGGTCGCCCAGCACGGCCAGCCCGCCGGTCAGCCCGCACACGGATCGCACCTGGCCCGGGCGGCCGGGGTTCCACACCATCCCGACGGCCGCCATCCGCCCGTCGGCCCGCGCCCCCTTCTCCCCCTGCATGCCCACCCCGGTCAGGTCGGCCGACACGTCCCCGACCGTCTTCCCCTCGGAATCCTTGGCCCACCCCCACGGCTTCCCGGTGCCGAACGTCTCCCCGGCCGCCAATCGCTCGCCCAACTCGGCCCCCACCCGCTCGGTCGTCCGCTCGACGGTCGACTCGCCCAGCCGCAGGCCGCACATCTCGGGCAGGGTCTTGGTGGCGGCCTCGGCGAACGACCCCATCGCGCCGGCCAGGGCGACCACCCGCGCGGCTCCGGCGGTGAGGCGGTCGGTGGACAGGCGGAGGGCGGCGTCGCGGGGGCTGTGCCCGGACCGGCACGGTCGGCAGTGGTCATACGGGCGGGTCAGGCGGATCGACCCGAGGAGGGTGACGACGGTCCGCCGCTGCCACCGCTGGAACTTGGCCGCCCCGTCGCAGGTCGGGCACGAGCGACTGCACCCGTCGTAACTTTTTTGGCGCGGTCGGCCGCGGCCACCTCGACGGCCTTCGCGCCCAACCGCAGGACCAGGTCGCGGACGGCGAACTCGGTCGCCCCGAAGAGGGTCGCGTCGGTGGTGGCGGCGAGTAGCGCGGCCAACTCGTCCAGGTCACCGGCGAGGGCGTCGGTCAACTGCCGGCGGAGGCGTTCGGCATCGGCCTGCTGGTCGGCCGTCAAAGCGGGGCGAGTGGGACGACGGGCCATGACGGGGGCTCCTGCCGGGGGGGGAATTTCGAGTACACGCTCATCCTCCCGTCCCGCCGACCAAAATGCCACCAACTTCCGCGACGCTCACCCCCGGCGGCCTCACCGATGGGAAAGTGATTGACCCGCCCGCGGTCGTGGGATACCGTCGGACGACACGGCCGAGTGAGGCGGCAAAGGGGACGTCATGCTGTTGCACCGTTTCACACTTTGCCCGAACGGTCATTTCGTGAACATCCGGAAGGATTTGAACACCTTCGCAATCAGTGCAATCGAGAAATACGCGGCCTTCTTCACGACGACCGACAGGCTAAGTGCCAGCGGTGCGGTGACGACCGCTCCTGACATCACCTTCGAATGGCTGGGCACGCCGTTCGGACAGGCGAAACTCGAATGCCGGTATCGGGGGCGGTTGGTACTCCGCGACGCCCTCGTTCTGGGTCGTGATGCGAAATTGGATCAGGCGGCGTTGCGGGTGCTGGCCAGGGATCTGGCCGGAGAGCAAGTTCTGGAGCAGCCGTCTGAGGAATGGCCATCCCTCCTTCGAGAACTGGTCAACTGCCCGGATCGACCGTTGCTGGTCGGTGCCCTCTGGCAAGACATCCCGCTGGACGAGGTGGAGAAGCTCACCACGCTCAACCTCTTGCTCTCGGCGGTATACCTTCGGCACCTGGATGAGGTTCCCCCCCAACGTTCCTGAACGTTTTTTCGGCCAGAGTCAAGAAAACAGCTTCACTCGCCCCACCAACTTCGCTGCCAATTCGCGGATGTGAGTTCTTCCCCGCTCGCCGTCTTCCAGCTTGTCCACATACGGCACCGCGGCCACTCCGCCGAGTGCGCCGCACAGCGCACCGGCCGTTGCCGCACGGGTGTCGGTGGCGACGTGAGGGCGGGCGGAGGGTTCGACGGTCGCCGTCATCGAGTCCGCACCAGCCGAGGAGCCGGCGGGCCGACCGGAACGCGAATGACCGTCGAACGCGACCGATGGGTTCACAGGCTCTGAGGCGAGCCGGGAGCGTGCGGCCGCGGGTGCGGACTCCAGTCGCTCACGCTCCCGGCTCGCCTCGCACGTGTCACTCTCGGTGGTTCAGGCAAAGTGCCGGGAAGATGCCGCGGGCACGCTGGGAGGTTGTAAATTTTTCAGCCATCCGCCGACGCGAACGGTTCTTCAGTCCGGTGCGGCGGTTATGGTTGGTGTACGGCACCCGCTCGACCAGTCACTCTCCCGACCACTTTCACTCCAGTCGTGTCTCGCACGGCGTGACGAGTAGGGCGCGGGGACGCCGGCCAGTCATCCAGGAAGGACCAACTATCCCCGACTCACGTGTGGAGGTGGTCAGATGGAAGACGTTACGATGCCCGAAGCGGTGGCCGAAGCGGTCGAAGCGACCCCGGAAGTGACCGAAGCGGTGGCCGAAGCGGCCGCGGCCGAGCCGGTGGCCGAAGCGGCGGTGGACCCCGAGACGGCCGGCGCGACCTGACAACTGCCCAGAATCGCCTGGGGTCGCTCACCCCAGGCGGTCACTTCTTCTTCAGCACACCGATGCCGATGAACTGCGGCAAGTCCTTCTCGAGGTTCGTTTTCGATTCGTACATTTCCTCGAACAGCCGCCCGCTAGCGAACGTGAACCGGCTGATCCTGCCATCCACTGTATCCGCCAAAAGGCTATCACCGACTTTCTTCAGCTTCCAGGTCTTCTTGTCCTCAACGGAGAGCAACTCGCCATCGGCCTTCAGCAAGTATGTACGAGTCGTCCGTCCCGGTGTAACTGTCACATCCCAGGTGCCGACCACCACCTTGCCCTTCATAGCAGTCAGTTCCTTCTCCTTGCTGTCGTCGAAAAGTGGCAGGCTGTCGTCGGTGAGTGCTTTGATCTCGTCCCGCACGGCGAGGGCGGTGTCCAGGTTGCCGGCTTTCGTCTCCGTCTCCTGGACCGCCTTCAGCTTCGCCTTGTAGTCCTCCGCCGCCTTCTGAACCGCCTTGTTGTAGTCCGCTTCGGCTCGGCCCACGGCCGTCTTGAACTCCTTCTTGGCCGCTTCGAACGCGGGTGGCAGTTTTACCGGCTTGTCGTCGGCCGCCACACACGCCCCGGTGAGCACCAACCCGATCATCAGTGTGCACGATCGCATGTGAACTCCCTGGAGTCTGCGGACGGGTCCGCCGATTCGCCAGACGAGCGGGCGAGCGGAGGGGGGCGGACACGAAGACAGTCTATGAGGAGCGGAACGGCGGTTCAACCGACCCGCCCGGCCTTCATTCAACCGTTACACTCTTGGCCAGGTTCCGCGGCTTGTCCACGTCGCACCCACGCAGCAGGGCGATCTCGTAGGCGAGCAGTTGCAGGGGGATGCTGCACACGATCGGTTGCAGGTGTTCCGGCACGTCGGGCACCATGATCAGGTCGTCGGCGACGTGATCCACGTCCGCGTCGTCCGGGCTGCACACCGCAATCACCGGCCCGCCGCGGGCCTTGATCTCCTGCATGTTGCTCATCACCTTGTCGAACACCTGCCCGCGGGGCACCAGGAACACGCTCGGCGTGTCGCCGTCCACCAGGGCGATCGGCCCGTGCTTCATCTCCGCCGCCGCGTACCCCTCGGCGTGAACGTAGCTGATCTCCTTCAGCTTCAGCGCCCCCTCGAGCGCCGCCGGGTAGAGGTACTGCCGGCCGAGGTACAGGCAGTTCCGCATGTCGGCGTACTTGCGGGCGATGTCCTTCACCCGGTCGTGACACCGGAGCGTCTCGCGGATGATGTCGGGCAGCGCTTGCAGGTCGTCGATGATCCGCTGGCCCTGCGTGCTGGACAGGTGCCGCGTGCGGCCGAAGTAGAGGGCGAGCATGGTCAGCACGGTACACTGGCTGGTGAACGCCTTCGTGCTGGCCACGCCGATCTCCGGCCCGGCGTGCAGGTAGACGCCCCCGCAGGCTTCGCGGGCGATGCTGCTGCCGACCGTGTTGCAGATGGCCAACGACGTGTGCCCCATCCGCTTGGCTTCGCGCAGGGCGGCGAGCGTGTCGGCCGTCTCGCCCGATTGCGTGATGGCGAGGACGACCGTGTTGCGATCAATCGGCGGGTTGCGGTAGCGGAACTCGCTGGCGTACTCCACTTCCACCGGCATCCGGGCCAGCTCCTCGAACAGGTACTCGCCGACCAGCCCGGCGTGGTAGCTGGTGCCGCACGCGGTCATGATGACCCGTTCGGTCGCCCGCAGTTGTTGCGCGGTCAGGTTCAGCCCGCCGAAGTGGGCGGTGGCGTCGTCGCTGTCGAGCCGCCCCCGCATGGCGTTGGCGATGGCCTCGGGCTGCTCGTAAATCTCCTTCAGCATGTAGTGCGGGTAGTCGCCCTTGCCGGCGTCGTCGTCGCCCAGGTAGTGCTGGATGTCCTGCACGGTCACGTCGGCGGTGTCCATGTCCTGGTTGCGGATGACCCAGCTCTCGGCGTCCAGTTGGCAAATCTGCCGGTCGTTCAGGTAGACCACCTTGTCGGCGTACCCGGCGAGGGCCGACGCGTCGGACGCCAGGTAGTTGCCGTCGTCGCCCAGGCCGATGACGAGCGGGCTGCCGAGGCGAGCGCCGACCAGCACGCCGGGGTCGTGCTTGCACATGACCGCCAGCCCGTAGGTGCCCTTCACCAACTCGACGGTCTTCCGCACGGCCAGCAGCAGGTCGCCCTCGTAGTAGCGGGCGATCAGGTGGGCGAGCACTTCGGTGTCGGTGTCGCTGCGGAAGACCACGCCGTCGGCTTGCAGCTTCTTCTTCAGCGCCAGATAGTTCTCGATCACCCCGTTGTGGACGACGGCGATGGTGTTGTCCGCGCTCAGGTGCGGGTGGGCGTTGGCGTCGGTCGCCCCGCCGTGCGTGGCCCAGCGGGTGTGGCTGATGCCGTAGGTGCCCGCCGCCGGCTGAGTGGCGAGCAACTTCTCCAACTCGACCAAACGCCCCGCCCGCCGCCGCAGGTGCAAACTGCTGCCCGTGCCGGTGATCAGGCCGGCGCTGTCGTACCCGCGGTACTCCAAGCGTTTCAGTCCGTCAACAAGGATGGGGGCCGCTTCCCGCTGGCCGGTGAACCCGATGATGCCGCACATGGTGGGACTCTCACTGTCGTGGTTCCCCTCTCCCCGCTGGGGAGAGGGGGACAAGCACTACACCACTATTTCGCCCCGCTCGCTCACCACGCGGAACCCGCACCCCTCGTACAGCGGGCGGAGGGACTCCTTGCTGGTGAGCATCACGTAGGGGGCGCGGTGCAGGTACGCTTCGGAGAGGGTGGCCTTCACGAGCTTCGTGGCCACCCCTTGCCCGCGGGCGGACGGGTGGACGACCACGTAGTCGATCTGCCAGTTGACGGGGGCGGACACGAGCAAGTAGCCGGCCGGGTCGCCGTCGGGAGTGCGGGCGACGGCCACGAACGACACGCACGGCCAGATGGAGAGGAACTTGCTGCGGGTGCGGAACTGGGTGTCGATCAGATCCCAGAACGTCTTGCACGCCGGCTCGTCGGCCAGGAACTCCCGCACCGGCAGGAAGTCCACGCCCGGGTGCGGCACTCCGGCCTCGGTCGGCTTGAACAGGTAATGCAATTCAGGGTCGGAAGACACGGCGACCTCCTTGTGGTGGGTGCGCGGGCAGTCCTGCCAGCAAACGTCGGGCCGGGAGAGGCGGCGTGGGGAGGGAGAGGATTTTCCCACATATCTTAGGGCGATGACATTGCGGCCACGCCAAAAACGTTCACCAGACGACACCCTGAGTGTCAACCGTGCTGTTCCCTCATAACGGATCGAGGGACACAGGTGACACTCGCCGCGGGGGGTGATACCCGCCGCGGCGACGGAGGGCACGGACTCACCCTTACTGGGCGGCGAAGCCGGCCGGGAGGGGGTTCACCGGGCGGGTGAACAGGCCGTACTTCTTCATCTTCTTGTACAGCGTCACCCGGCTGACCCCGAGCAGTTGCGCCGCCCGCGTGCGGCTGAAGCTCGCCTTCTCGAGCGCCCGCAGGATGGCCGCCCGCTCGGTCGTCGCGTGGTTGTGCTTGAGCGTGCCCGGCGGTGCCGCCTCCCCCTCGCCGGTCGGCCGCACAGTGTGAACCATCGGCGGCAGGTGTTGCAACCGCAATTCGTCCGAGGTGCAGGTGAGCACCGCCTGCTGGATGACGTTCTCCAGTTGACGGATATTGCCCGGCCACGGGAACGCCTCGAGCGCCCGCATGGCGTCCGGGTGAATTCCCTGAATCTTCTTGCCGAACCGCGTGCCGTACCGGGCGACCACCCCCCGCACGAGCGGCGGGATGTCGTGCGGCCGTTCCCGCAGGGGCGGCAGGCGGAAGGCGAGCACGTGCAGGCGGTAGTACAGGTCGGAGCGGAACACCCCGCGCTCGACCGCGTCGGCCAGGTTCCAGTTGGTGGCGGCGATGATGCGGGCCTGACACACCTGCGTCTCGTTCCCGCCCACCGGCTCGTACTCGCCCGTCTCGATCACCCGCAGCAGGTTCGCCTGGTGCTCCAGGCCGAGGGTGTCGATCTCGTCGAGTAGCAGGGTCCCCGTGCCGGCGGCGGCGAACTTCCCCTGCTTGGTGCCGTCGGCCCCGGTGAACGCCCCCTTCACGTGCCCGAAGAACTCGCTGGCGATCAGGTTGGCCGTCAGCGCCCCGCACGCCACCGGCAGGAACCGCTGGCCGGCCCGCGCCGAGCAGTCGTGAATCAGCTTCGCCAGGTGCGTCTTGCCGGTGCCCGTCTCACCCTCAATCAGCACGGTCACGTCGTGCGTGGCGGCGATCTCCAATTGTTCCGTCAGCGAGGTCAGGCTGGGCGTGAGGGTGAGCAGGCCGGCGCGGATGCGGTCGCCGATGGTCTCCTGACCGGGGTCGGGGAAGGCCGGGCCGGGCACCACCGCCCGCCGCACCCACGTGTTCAGCTCGCGGGTGTGGCCGGGCCACGCCAGGTTGGCTTCCAGGAAGGTGCCGAGCGCGTCGAGGCGTCGGCCCTCCGAGAACTGCTCGTTCGCCAGCACCGCCAGCCGCGGCGGGAGTTGTTGGAGGCGGAGTTCCCGCACGGCCGTCTCGATGCGGTCGGCGTCGTGCGGGTCTGAGGCGAGGAGCAGGAGGACGCCGTCGGTGTCGCGGCGGACGACCTTGTGCAAGTCGTCGAACCGCACCTGCGGGGCATTCACGAGGAACGTCTTGTGCAAGTGGGTCTGCACCAGTTGGGCGAACTGGTGATCAGACCCGACGAGCAACATCCGGCGGTGGAAAGTCATGGTCGGCGTGGCTCCGCTCCGCGGGGCAGGCCGCGGGGTCGGGGATGGAACGCGGACGGGGTGGGTGTGAGCGCTCGGGCCGCCCACGGCTCTCAGGGGGAACACCGCGACGGGGGACCAACAGCGAAAGGCGGGGGGTGGCTGTTGGGAAATCCCACCGGCGTTAACCGATGGGAGCGGCGAGACAACCGTAGTGAACGCCGACAGTGGGTGCAAACGGGTGCTGGCAAATTCCGCGAAACCGCTACAGCCGGACCCGTGAAAATTATGGCCGAGGTTCCGCAATCGCGTGGATGTGAGGAAAAGTTGACCCGCCACAAGAACGCCGGCGGGGCGTGTGTGTCCGACCCCTCCCAACTGGTGCTCGGTCGAATCCCTGCAGCGATGCGAATCACCCCGCCCCAACGGGGCGGCTTCTGTCAGCCCAGGTCGGAGCGAGCCGCAGGCGAGCGGAGGCCTGGGAATGCAAGCGAAATGGCCAGCTGCCCTGCAGGGGCGGTTTCAACGTGAATCCGCCCCTGCAGGGCGGGGGCATTTGGTGAACCTCCTACCCAGGCCTTCGGCCTGGGCTGACAGAATCGGCCCTTTCAGGGCGAAGACGGTTCGCCTCACGGGATGCCGCGGACGATGATCGGCCCGAGCACTTGCGTCACCTTCAGCGGCAGCTTCTGCCACAACTCGATGGCCTTGCGATACCGCGGGTTGTCCGGCCGCATCTCGCCGGCGTCGCCATTCAAGACGAGATACTGCCACGCGGCCGGGTGCGGCTCGGCCCCCCACTGCCTCTTGAACTTGAACGTCGGGCCGTCGGTCGTGCTGCGGCCGAAGTCGAACACCGCCTGCCCGCGCTCGACCGCCCGGTCGATCAGGTGGCGGTACATGAGCATGTTCGCGCACGACGGGTTGTACGCGCGGAGCGACGACGCGGTGGGCACCTCCGTCACGCCCGGCCCGTGCAGCAGCAGCGCCACGGCGATCGGCTTCGGCCCGTCGCTCACCACGCACAACTCGGCGTGGGCGGCGAACGTGTGCAGGATGGCGGCGAACAGATCCTTGCCGTACACCGGCGTGCCCAGGTCGCGCATGTTCTCGCTCAGCACGGCGTAGAACGGGTCGAGCAACTCGAACCCGCCCCACGCCACCGTGAAGCTGTTCTTCTCCCCCTTCCGCACCTGGTTCCGCACCTTCGTGTCGTACTTCTTCCACAGCACGTCCGGGCACGTCGGCAGCGTCAGCCGCATGTGCACCTTGCTGGCGTTCGTGACCGTGAGGGCCGCGTGGTCGATGGGCGACTCGTGTCGCAGTTCGAGGTGCTGACAGTTCAGTTCGTCGGCCAACTCCGCCGCGCGGGTGATGAGTGCGGACTGCACGTCCGGCGATTCGGCGATCACCCCGTTGCTGTTCAGGTACGGCAGGCTGACCAGGAAGCGGCCGAACAGCGGGGTGTCGAGGAACGACAGCGGCAGGAACCCGCACGTGCGACCGGCGGCGCGGGCCTCCAGTGCGAACCCCTCGTGCCCGAATGCCGACCGCAACACGGTCAGCCACGCCGGGTGGCGGCTGAGCGGGGCGGGCGTGCGGGCGAACGCGAACTCGGCCAACGGCGGTAGTGCCGCCGCCAGCCCGCGGCCGGTGTGCGTCCAGAGGCTCAGGGTGTCGGTCTTCGAGCGGATCATCGGTTGCGGCCCAAGAGGGCATCGTACTCCGTGGCCAGGGCCTTCATTCGGGCGGCGAAGCTGTACCGCGTCTCGATCGTCGCTCGCCCGGCGACACGGAACCGCTCGCGGGTGGCGTCGCTCGTCAGCACGTCACTGATCGCTGCCACGAGTGCGGGCAAATCATCGGGCGGCACCAACCGGCCGCTCACGCCGTGGGCGATCAGCCGCGGGATGCCGGCGATGTTCGTCGACACGCACGGCACACCCAAGGCCATCGCCTCCAGCAGCACGTTCGGCAACCCTTCCCGCCGGCTGCTCAGGGCGAACACGTCCATCGCCTCGAACCACCGCCGCACGTCCGACTGCCAGCCGGGGAGTGAGACGCGATCCGCCAGCCCGAGTTCCGCCACGACCGCTTCCAGCCGCGGGCGGTCGTGCCCTTCGCCGACAACTGTCAGGCCGACATCGACACCGGCCGCGTTGAGTTGATGCACGGCGCGAATCAACAGGTCGAACGCCTTTTCCGGCTCCAACCGGCCGACCGCCCCGATGTGCAGCCGACCCGCCGGCAAGTTCAGCGCAGCCTTCGCCTCGGCTACCGTCTGCTTGCGGGTGTACTCCACGGTGTCGATGCCGTTTTCAAGCAGCTGCAGCTTCGACTCCTTCACCCCCGCCGCCCGGCACGCCTCCAACAGGTCTTGCGAAACGCAGTAGACCCGTTCGTACCGCTTCAGGCAGAACTTGTCGATCTTGTAGTACAGGGGAGTGCGAGCGGTGTGGTGAACCCAGCCGTGAACGGTGGACACCAGCTTCATCTTGTGGAACGGCCGCAGGGCGAGGCCCAGCGCGTTCGTCTTGTAGTCGTGCCCGTGCCAGATGCGGACGTTGTGTTCGCGGCACACCTTCAGCAGCGCCTTCACCACCTTCAAGTCCGTCGGCCCGCGGTCGGGAATCGAGACTAGCGGGGCGTTGTATCGCTTCGCCTTCGCTTCGATGTCGGCGTACCCCGGATCGCCCGGCGGGTGCAGGTACCCGCACAGCATGTGGTAGCCGAGTGGGTCGAGGAACCGCGGCGAGTTCAGGAGGGTCTTGTCCGGCCCGCCGCCGGAGCCGGTGACCACGCGGGTGTCGAAGACGACGGGGGTGGCCATGACGGGACCAATCAAGAGGGACACGGATGAAGAGGATCAGAACAGGGATGAAGAGGATCAGAACATTTCATCTCTGGGATTGATCCTCTTCATCCTTGCTTCCTCCGTGTCATCCGTGTCCCTCGTATTCAACCCTCGATGCCAGCCCCATCTTCTTCACCATCGGCCTCAGGCACTTGTCCCAGTGGTGGTGCTCTTCCACGTACTTTCGCCCGTTCGCCCCGAGTTCGGCCTGACGCGCCGGGTCGCCGAGCAGATCGACCAACGTCCGCACCCACTCGTCGGCGGTCGTCGCACAGAGTACGTCCCGGCCGAGTTCGACCTTCAGCGCGGCCACGGCGGGCGGCGAGGCGACCGTCGGCTTGGCCATCGCCATCGCCTCGATCACCTTGTTTTGCAGCCCGCGGGCGATCCGCACCGGGCAGACGCTCACGGCCGCGCTCGCCACGTGCGGCCGCACGTCCGGCACCTGCCCGACCACGCTCACGCCCCCCTTCCCGTGCAACCGTAGCACGGCCGGCGCGGGTGTGCGGCCGATCACGCGGAACTCGGCTGTGGCATGAACCGCCCGCACCCGCGGCCAGATTTCACCCGCGAACCAGACGGCCGCGTCCACGTTCGGCGGGTAGTCGAGTGCCCCAACGAACGCACAGGCCAGTTCCGGTTTCACGTCCGGTTGCGGGCCGAAGTAGTCCAGATCGACGCCGTTCGTGGCGGTGGTGGCGGTGCCGGGGGCGGTGAACCCGTCGAACAGCTTCACCTCCGCCGCACTCACCAGGAACACCCCCTTCGCCCACTCGCACAACTCCTTCTCCAGCTTCCGCACCCGCCCGCCTTCGAGCGAAAACAGCCACCGCTTCGGCACGCCGGCCGCCGCCGCGTAGTCGAAGAACTTCTGCGAGTCCACGTCCACCAGATCGACGAACGCCGGCACGTCGGCCCACCCGTTCCGCCGCTGGTACGGGGCGAGACTCGACGCCGACACCAGACTCGCGGCGAAGTCGGCCTCCTTCCGCCAGCCGGCGAGCAGGGCGTCGAGCGCGGCACTGTTAAACAATCCTTCGCTCATGCTCCGCCCGGTCAGCAGGCTCAGCCCGGCGCGGGCGAGCGACCGCGGGTGCGGCACGAGCGCCACCCGCTCGCACAGTTCATTCAGGCGGGCGGTCTGATCGGGCGTGACGGGTTCGTCGGCGAGCGCGGCCAGCCAGACGCGGGCGTGCCGCGACAGCTCCCGCAGCACGTGGTAGTTGCGGATGCGGTCGCCCTTGTCCGGCGGGTAGGGCACGCGGTGCGTGAGGTAGACGACGCGCGGGAGGTCGGGCATCAGGCCACCGTCGCCGGGGCGACTTCGCCCTCGGCCTCGGGGGCGGTCAGCAGCGACAGGAAGTGGGCGCACACCTGCTCGCGGGTGGGCAGGAAGAGGAGCTTCCGGAGCGCCTCCGGGCGGAGGAAGCACTTGAGCACGGTGCCGGCGCAGATGCGGGCGTCGAGCCACACGCTCTGGTGCGACAGGTAGTACAGGTCGTAGTACACCTTGTGCCGCACGCTCGTCACGTCCGAGTCGGCCGGCAGTTGGATTTGCGCCAGGCCGGTCACGCCGGGGCGGACGAGCGCGCGGTGGGCATACCCCGGCACCTCGTCGGGCAGCCCCTTCAGCGCGATCACCTCGGGGCGTTCGGGCCGCGGGCCGACGAGGCTCATCTCGCCGCGGAGGACGTTGAACAGTTGCGGCAGTTCGTCCAGGTGCAACTTCCGCAGCAGGGTGCCCACCCACGTGATGCGGGTGTCGCCCTTCTTTGCCCAGTTCAGGTCGGCGGCGGTCGCCTTGTCGTGCCTCATGCTGCGGATTTTGAAGATGCGGAACGGGCGGTCGCCGCGGCCGGAGCGGGTCTGGATGTACAGGCCGGGGCCGGGCGAGCTGATCTTGATGGCCGCCCACGCGACGACCATCAGCGGGAACAGCAACACGGTGGACACCACCGCCGCCAACATGTCGAACGTCGGCTTGAGGGACGAGTACCAGCCGGCCGGGGCGGACAGGTAGACTGTCGCCGTCGGCGGGGTGTCGTCGACCGTCGGCCAAAGCGGAGTCAATGAGACGGCGGGGGCATTCGCCGGGGCGTGGTCTTGCATAACTGGCAACATCCCGTTGGGCGTTCGGGTGGTGTGTCAGTGGGCCGGGGGAGGTACGGCGTCGTTCACACAACTCAACAACTTCGGCACGAACTCGGCGAGCGGGTCGGCGGCACCGGCGGGGGGAGTGTTCGCGAGAACCCGCTGGGCGTAGACCTTGAAGATCCGGCGGTGGCGGGCGAAGGCGAGCCGCGGGTCGTCGGCCGCCCGCCATTCGCCGTTCGCTCCCCACCCCCAGTACACAAGTAGCGATTCTTCCGACTTTCGGAATCGGGCGGACCACAATTCTGAGGTCGGAGTATGACCCGTGTCCGCTTCCCCGACACGGACCTTGCGCGGTAATCCGTCTAAATCCCACCCGCTCCCTGCGTAGCACACCTTCGGCTCGTGGGCGCCGATGTCGCCCGGTTCGCCGTACAGCACCATGACGGACACCGCCGCACCCAACTTCGGGTGCGTGTAGACCCGGTTCAGGTACGCCTGGAAGCGGCCGATGTTCACCGTCTTCTCGGCTAGTGGGTTGTCGGTGGCGTTCGTCCACTCGCCGATGGTGCGGGGGACGGCGTCGAACCGCGCCTGCACGTCGGCCGGCTCGCGGCTCGGCTCGGCCGACGGCCGCAGCAGGCCGTAGGCGACCACGCCGAGGAGCGCGAGGAACAGGAGGGCGTAGGGCAGCCAGCGGGGCATGGCACTTGTTCCCCTCTCCGCACGACGAGCCGCGACCGCCAGGGAGCGGGCCAGGGGGCGGACTACGCCGGCAGTTGCTTGACGTAGTTGTACCCGTAGGCCTGGATGTCCGGCTTGATGCCGTTCACCACCGCCCCGAGCAGCGGGATGCCCAACTGGATCAGCCGGTCGGAGGCGTCTTGCACCTTCGGCAACTGCGACACGTCTTGCAGGATGCTGAACACCACGCCGTCCACGTGCTGGGCGATCAGCAGGGTGTCGGCCACCGGCAGGATGGGGCAACTGTCCACGATGATGATGTCGTACTGCCCGCGGAGGCGGTTGAGCAGCGCCTCGATCGGGTGCCCCTGGGCCAGCGCCGCGATCACGCGGTGATTGCACTGGCCGGCCGGGATGATCGACAGGTTGGGCACACTCGTCTGCTGCACGGCGTCCGAGATGTCGATCTCTTGCAGCAGGATTTCGGCACACCCCGGCGCGACCGGCACGTCGAACAGCTTCTGCATGCTCGGGTTCCGCATATCGCAATCGAGGATGAGCGTGCGGAGGCCGGCGGTGGCCATGCTGGTGGCCAGTTGGCTGCTCAGGCTCGTCTTCCCCTCGCCCTGCATGGCACTGGTGATGAGGATCACCTGCATCTGCTGGGTGCGGGCGGTGTGCAACAGCATGGTGCGGGTGCTGTTCACGCTCTCGTTCAGGATGAACCGCCAGTTCTGGTTGGCCCCGGTCTCGCCCGCCCGCAGGGCGGCCCGACTGGGGAACGCCGGGATGGTGCCGATCACCCGCATACCCAGTTCGGTCACCACCTGATCGACGCCGTCCACCCGCCGGTTCCGCCACTCCACGTAGCTGACCAGCAGGCAGACGACCAGCAGGCCGGCGACGGCGGCGATGGCCGAGAACGCCCACTTCTGCTTCAGGTTGTAGTTGCGGAAGATCTCCGGCTTGTCGATCACCTCAATCCGCGAGGTGGTGGTGGGGTCGATCAGTTCCTGCTCGTTCTTCTGTTCGATGAGCTTCGACCGATTGTTCAACAGGGGCTCCAGATCCTTCTCGGCGATGAGCGCCTCGGAGTCGTCGAGTTTCGACGTTTTCTCCAACTGCACCAACCCGTCGAGTTGTTTCTGAAGTTCCTCAGACGCCTGCTGGGCCAGGTTGTAATTGTTCTTGAGTTCGGTCTGTTTGTTCGTTAGGCGGGCCTTCTGCTTCCCCTTGAGGGAGTCGGCGGCCCCGGCCACGGCGGCCGTCTCCGCATCGACGACCGCCTTCTCGGCCGCATTCACCGCCGCCTCCGCGGCCACCCGCGCCGGGTCGCCCGGCACGAAGGCCGCCTTCGCCTTCTCCGCCTGGAGACGGGCTTTGCCGAGGAGGGCCCGCTTGTCCGCCACCTGAGCGCTCATCTTGAACACATCGTCCAGGTCGGCCGGGTCGTTGGCGAACGTGCCATCCGTCAACTGCTGAGAGAGTTGGTCGTGTTGGAACTTGAATGCCAACGCCTCATTCCGCGCCTTGTTCAGCGCCTGTTCGGTGTTCGTGATGCGGCTGAGCAGGAGGCCATACTCGAGCGGATCCTTCGCCCCCGACTTGCCCCGGCTATCCTTGATCGTCTTCCGCTTGGCGTCGATCTCTTTCTGCACGCTCGCCAGCTTCCCGGCCAAATCCTTCAACTTCTCGGCCCGCTTGTTCTTCTCGGTGCTGACGCCCTTGGCGATGTACCGCTCGACCATCACCTCCAGAATCACCTTCATCTCGTTTTCGTCTTCCCCGTCCAGCTTCAGGGTGACGATCTCGTCCGACTCGGTCTTGAAAGTGAACATGCTGCGGAGGACGTTCGCCCGGTCTGCGGTGTCAGCACCGGAGACGCTCGACAGCGGGCTCACCTTCGGGTCGCCCGCCACTTCGTTCAGGAAGTCGGTCGCCACAATGTCCTTCTTGTGTTTGTCCATCTCCTTCGTGAACTGGCCTTGCGACAGGTCCGTGTTGTCACCCAGCATGTTCGTGAGCGAACTCTTGAAATGCAGCGTGGCCCGCACCTGGTGCTTGCCCGAGGGCATGGCCAGCCAGATGCCGCCGGCCATGAGGGCGGCCACCACCACGCCGATCATCAGGGCGAGCGGCCACCGCCGCTTGAACGCGCTGAGCAGCTCGCCGACGGTCGGCAGCGCCCGGCCGGACGACGGCGTCGGCGGGGCGGTCGGGGTGGCGACGGCGAACGGATTTTGGGCGTACTGCCCGTTGGCGGCGGACGGCGGCGCGTACCCGTTCGCCCCGTGATGGTTCGGCGAAGTGGGCAAGTGGTCACCCGGGGTCGGACGCGGCATGACGATTCGCCTCTACCGCCGGCGTGTCGGAGCCGGCGTCGGTCGTATCGAACGGTTGGCGCGTAAACGCCCCCGTCAGTTTATGTCACTCCTCCGCCGTGGGATGAGTTTTTTCTGTGTTCAATGGATTCTGCCGGAAGTGTCACATCGGGCGGTTTGGGGGGATCCGCCCGGAATGCGGGTTTGGATGAGGTTTCGTTGCACCGGCCGGGGCTGGGGTGTCGATGGTAGCGGTACGTCGTGTCGGGCGGGTTGGCCCGGCGGTGTCGCCCTTGCGGAGGTTCGTGATGCGCCCTGTTTGCCGTCGCCGGTGGTTCGTCCTGCTGTTGGCCGCCGCCGCCTTCGCCGTCGGCACCGGGTGCAACGCCACGTACGGCACCCGTGCCGCCCGTGAGCCGGCCCCGCTCATCCCGGACATGGACGTGCCCAAAGAGCTGTCCATGACCACCCACCCGCCCATCACCGTCGCCCCGCCGGACATCCTGCGGATCGACGCCAACCGGCTCATCCCCCTGCCGCCGTACAAGATCGAGCCGCTGGATGCGTTGTACCTGTTCGCCGAAGGTGCCCCGGAGGGCGAGCCGGTGAACGGCATCTACCCGGTGGACCCGGACGGCACCATCAACCTGGGGCCGCGGTACTACGGGCAGATCAACGTGGCGGGCATGACCCCGCAAGAGGCGGAGAAGGCCATCAGCAAGCAGCTCGCCCGCCGCTTGCAGAACCCGGCCGTGGCCGTGTCGGTGGCGCAATCCAAAGGGGTGCAGCAGATCCGCGGCGAGCACCTGATCCGCCCGGACGGCACCGTCGGCCTGGGCACCTACGGCAGCGTGTACGTGGCCGGCATGACGCTCCCGCAGGTGAAGGCGTGCATCGAGGAGCACCTGTCCAAGACCCTCCTCCGCCCGGAGGTGAGTGTGGATGTGGCGGCCTTCAACAGCAAGTGGTACTACGTCATCACCGACTTCGCCGGCAGCGGGGAGAACGTGGTGCGGTTGCCGGCCACCGGGAACGAGACCATCCTGGATGCCATCTCGCAAATCGGCGGGCTGTCGCCGGTGAGCAGCAAGAAGATGTGGATCGCCCGCCCCGCGCCTCCGGGTGCCGGCGTCGATCAAATCCTGCCGGTGGACTGGAAGGGCATCACCCGCCGCGGGCACACCCGCACCAACTACCAGATCCTGCCCGGCGACCGGGTGTTCGTGATGAGCCAGCCGGCCACCAAGTTCGACACCCAACTGGCCCGCTCGCTCGCCCCGGTCGAACGCGTCTTCGGGGCCGCCCTGCTCGGCGGGACGACGGCATTCACCTTCCAGAACCAGGGCCTCGGGTTCGGCACCGGGGTGGGCGGCGTCGGGCGGTAGCGGTCGGCCGGGTTCGTCCGGCGGGTGAACCGGCGGCGGTTGTGCCCGGCGGATGAGCGGCGGCGAACGCGAACACCTCCCACGACCGCGGCAGGGGTCCACCCGGACCCCTCCCGCCGTCGATGCGTTACTTCGTGGCGGTTGGCACGGGCATTCCTGCCTGTGCTTCCCCCTCCCAAAGGCAGGAATGCCTGTGCCACTGCCGGTTGATGGGGTAGCCTTGAGGTTGCCCCCAACCGGCCCACGAAGGATTCACCATGACCCGCACCCTGTCGGCCTTCGCCGCCCTGCTGCTCGCCTCCACCGCAGTGTTCGCACAACCGATGCCCGGCGGCGCCGGCGGGGGGGGTGCCCAACGGCCGACGTTCAGCCCGTACCTGAACCTGCTCAACCGCGGCAACAACCCGGGGCTGAATTACCTCGGCATCGTCCGCCCGCAGCAGCAGATGCAGCAGCAGTTCAATCAGCTTCAACAGCAGACGAATCAGCAGTTGCAATCCCTCGGCCAGTCCTACGACAGCCAACTCGACAGCCTGAGCGGGGCGCTCCTGCCGGCCACCGGCAACGTGTCGGTGTTTAACAGCGCCGCCGGCTACTTCGGACGCATCCCCTTTGGCAGCGGCATCTACAACCCGAACGGCGGGGGCGGTGGCGGCTTCGGGGGCAGTGGCACGAGTCGCTTCGGCGGCGGGTCGGGCGCGATGGGGGCCATGCAGCGGCCGGGGTTCGCCGGCGGCGGCGGGGGTGCCGCCGGCGGGGCACGCGCGCCGGCCGGCGGCGGAGGGCGGCGATAGCAGTTGACTCCGGGAATCCTCCGGCGGTTCCGCCGGTTCATCACGAAGGACTCGTCATGTTCGCCATCACCCGCGGGCGGCTGACCGCCGCCGCGTTCGGCCTGACCGCGGCGGTCGCCTCCGCCCAATCGCCCATCCAGTACGGCCCGGTGGCCGGGTGTGCAGTGGGCAATTGTGCGGCGGCCAACCACGGCACCTACGGCCCGGCACTGTTCACCGTCAACCCGCCCCAGAATCGCCTGAACCGGCTCGCCGGCCCGGACGAGCCGGGGTGCGTCGGGCGGTCGAGCTACCCGCTCTCCGACTGGCACTACATCCGCCAGTTCTGTGGGCCGACCCTGCAACCTGGCACCTGCCACGGCTACCACGCCACCAAGTGGCGGAAGTGGGAAGACACGTGCGCGACGGCTGGAGGTGCCGGGTGCGGTGCGGCGGCTCCGGTGATGATGGCCCCGGCCCCGCTCTTGTACGCCCCGCCGACGCCGACCGCTCCTCCGGCCAAGTCGTCTGAGGAACTGCCGACGCCGAAGGAAGACAAGCCGAAGACGGACGTGCCGAAAGTCGATCCCGTCACCCCGCCGAAGGTGCCGCTCATCCCCAAGGACAGCAGCACCGTGCCGGCCCCGCTGCCCAAGATCCCGCGACTGCCGATGCCGATGCCGCCCGAGCCGGGGAAGATCAACAGCACCGACACCCTGTTGTCGGTGCCGATCCCGGCGGTGGTGCCCACGCCGGAACCGCGGGTGGTGGTCCCGCCGAAGTGAGCGGGCGGTTCTGAAGAACCCTGTCAACTGGTGCGGCGTGTCGCCTACGAATGGCGACATGCCCACCGCCGCACTCGTCTACCCGCACCAGTTGTTCGACCCGCACCCGGCCGTTGCCGACGCCGGCGCGGGCGTGGTGTTCGTCGTCGAAGACCCGCTCTTCTTCACGCAGTACGCCTTCCACCGACAAAAGCTGATCCTGCACCGGGCGAGCATGAAGCGGTTCGCCGCCGGATTGCCGAAGGTGAAGTACCTCGACGCCGCCCAAGTGGCTCACACCGGCGACGTGGTGGCACACGTCACGAAGGCGAAGTGCGATGCCGTTCGGGTGGTCGATCCGAACGACGATTTGCTACTCCGCCGGTTGACCGCCGCGTGTGCCGCCGCGCGGGTGAAGTTGACCGTTCTCGACGACCCGCACTTCCTCACGCCCGATTCCGAAATCGCCGCGTTCACCACCGGCAAGGCGAAGCTGTACTTCACCGAGTTCTACATCCGCCAGCGGAAGCGGCTAAAGGTGCTGCTGACACCGGACGGCAAGCCGGTCGGCGGGAAGTGGAGCTTCGACGCCGACAACCGCAAGAAACTGCCCGCCACCGTCCGCCCGCCGGCCCCCACCCCGCCGGCCGAAGACGAGTACGTCCGCGAGGCGCGGCAGTACGTCCGCACCCACTTCCCCGACGCCCCCGGCGCGGACACGCCGTTCATTTACCCCACGTCGCCCGCCGCCGCCCGCTCGTGGCTGGGTGATTTCATCGAACACCGCTTCGCCCACTTCGGCGAGTACGAGGACGCCATCTCCGCCCGCGAGCGGGTACTGTTCCACTCGGTGCTGACGCCGGCGCTGAACGTCGGTTTGCTCTCCCCGCAGGAAGTGACCGACGCCGCCCTCGCCCACGCCGACCGCGTGCCGCTCAACTCGCTCGAAGGGTTCGTGCGGCAGGTGATCGGCTGGCGGGAGTTCGTGCGGCTGGTGTACCGCACCCGCGGGCGGGCGCAGCGGGCGGGCAACCACTTCGGGTACACCCGCCCACTGCCGGCCGGCCTGTACACCGGCACCACGGGTATCGATCCGGTCGATCACGTCGTCCGGGCGGTGCTCGACACGGCGTACTGCCACCACATCGAGCGGCTGATGATCCTGGGCAACTTCATGCTCCTGTGCGACCTGCACCCGGACGCCGTGTACCGGTGGTTCATGGAGCTGTTCATCGACGCCTACGACTGGGTGATGGTGCCGAACGTGTACGGCATGAGCCAGTTCGCCGACGGCGGCGGGATGACGACCAAGCCGTACATCAGCGGGAGCGGCTACGTGCGGAAGATGAGCGACCACAAGAAGGGCGACTGGTGCGCCGTGTGGGACGCGCTGTACTGGCGGTTCATCGACAAGCACGCGGACGAGTTCCGGGGCAACCCGCGAACGGCCGTGATCGTGAAGCTGAGGGACAAGCTGGGGACGAAGTTGACCGAGCACCACCGCACCGCCGAGCAGTTCCTGGCACGGCTGGGGTGAGGGCGAACAGTCCGACGCCAACGGCGTCGTTCTCTCAACCCAGGGTTGAGGACCGAAGGTCCGACACCCTGGGAACACAGGCCACCCGCGCACCGACCCCAACGGGGTCGTTCACCGCTCGGGGCTAGTGAACGACCCCGTTGGGGTCGGGTGGTTTTTCGGCATCGAATCCCAGGGTGTCGGTGCTGCGCACCTCAACCCTGGGCTGAGAGAACAACCCCGTTGGGGTTGACCGGCCAACCCTGCATCGTGGATTCCGATCACCTGTCAGGCTCGTCACCATTCGCACAAGTTGCGGGGCCAATGCCGACGATAACGGGTACACCGTTTCGGATGGACACCCCGTGCGTATTCCGCCATTGCTGCTCGGTTCGGCTCAAGCCGTAGCCCTGATCGGGCTGGGGGCCGGCTGCTCCACGCCGCCGCGGGCGACGCTCGATCCCCTGCCCCTCAGTGTGCTGAAACCCGCCGCCGAGTCGGTGCGCGCACAAACGCCACCGGCTCCCACGCCGAGCGACGTGAACGGGCTGGTGCAATCGGCGCTGACTGCCAGCCCGCGGCTGGCGAAGGCGAACGCGCTCGTCGAGGCGGCCCGCGGGCGGCACGAGCAGGCCGGTCTGCGGCCGAACCCGGTGTTCGGCTTCGCCGCCGACGAACTGGGCGACCGCACCGGGCCGGCGGGCCTTCTGTCCCCACAGGTGAGCCAGGAATTCGTCCTCGGCGGCAAGCTGGCACTCGCGCAGGCGGTCGTGGCGAAGGAGGTCGATCAGGCGACCCTCGCCGCGTTCGGCGAGCGGTATGCGGTCGCCGGGTCGGTGCGGAGTGCGGCCTACGAGCTGGCGGCGCTGCGACAGCGGCGGGTCGTGTTGGCCGAGGTGGTCGGCCTCGCCGAGAAGTCGGTGGCGCAGGCGACCAAAGCGGAGAAGGCGGAGAACGCCACGCTCACCCGCGGGGACGTGCTGCCGCTCGAACTCGAACTCGAACGCTTCAAGACCGACCAGGAGACACTCGACCGCGAGATCCCGGCCGTCGAGCGGCGGCTGGCCGCACTCATGGGCGACGCGCGGATGACCGTCGGCCCGTTCGCCGCCGACCTGACCGCCCCGCTGCCCGAGTACGACCTGACCGCCGCCCGCGACGCGGTCATCGAGTTTCACCCGGACGCCCGCATCGCGGCCGTGGCGGTGGACCGGGCGCGGGCGGCCGTGCGGCGGGCCGAGGCCGAGTTGGTGCCGAACGTGACCGGCTCCATCGGGTACACGCGGCAGAATCAGAACCTGTCGAACGACTGGGCGGTGGGCGTGAGCGTGCCGCTGGTGCTGTGGAACAAGAACCAGGGGAACATCCGGGCGGCGCGGGCGGAGGCCATCGCGGCCGGCCTGGACGTGACCCGCGTGCAGAACGAACTGGCCGAGAAGGTGGCCGTCGCCTTCCGCACCTACGCCTCGGCCAAGCAACGGGCGGAGCGATACCGCACGGCCATCCTGCCGAAGGCGGACGAGAACTACGCCTTCGTGAGAAAGCAACTGGACAAGGGCGTGGTGGAATACCTGCGGGTGCTGCAAGCGCAGCGGGCGGCGGCCGAGGCGAAGTTGGAGTACAACCGGGCACTCGGCGAGGCGTGGAAGGCGGCCGGCGAACTGTCCGGGCTGCTCATGGAAGAGGCGTGGCGGGTGGGTGAATGAAATGGACTTCGCCCGCCCGGCGGGTGAGCCGCCTGGCCTCAGCACCACCGGCCGACTCACGCCCCGCCGTCCGCCTGATGTCGGTTCACCGGGTGCGTGAGCGTGGTGAGGGCGAAGCTCATCATGATGAGCAGGAACCACGCGAGCAGTTTCGACACCTCCACCGGCCTCCACCCGTCCGCCTGGTCCGGGTACACCCAGATGCGGGCGAAGGTGGCCACGTTCTCGGCCACCCAGATGAAGAACGACACCAGGAACATGCCCACGATTGTGGGCATCCGCCGGTCCTGGTGCCCCAGCCGGAAGTGGACCCACGAGCGGGCGTACAGCACCACGACGAACGCCACCAGCGGCCAGCGGAGGTCCCAGACGTAGTGGTGGGTGAAGAAGTTGGCGTACACCAGCGCGGCCATGACCACCGTCAGCCACGTCCGCGGGTAGTGCGTGAACCGCAGGTCGAGCACCCGCCGCGACCGCACCAGGTAGCTGCCCACCGCGCTGTACATGAACCCGGCGAACAGCGGCACGTTGCCCACCCTCAACACAGCCTCGCCGGGGTAGCTCCACGAGCCGATGGCGTCGCTCGTCTTGAACACTTCCATCGCCGTGGCCAGCAGGTGGAACACGAGCACGATGAACGCCTCGCGGAGCGTTTCCAACCGGGCGACGAGCAGGAACAGTTGGAACAGCACGGCGGCGACGAACAGTACGTCGTACCGGGCGACGGCCGTGAACGGGTACCACAGCTTGGTGAGCACGATGAGGGCGAGGAGGAACCCGCCGAACATACTGGCCGACGCTTGCCGCAGGCCGAACAGCCACAGGCGGTCGGCGAAGTACCGGATCGTGGCGAAGATGCGACGACTGGTCACTCGAACTCCACCCCGTCACTGCGGAGAACGTCGGGCCTGGGGGAAAGTGTAGCACGCCAATCGTCGGCGGTTGCGGCCTGTTCCGACAGGCGGTATTGTGAACTCGGATGGCTCACCCTGAATCGAACCTTGTTGCCGCACTCCTTCGCACCCGCGAACTCGTCGAGCGCATGATCGCGCGGCTGGACGAAGCGGCCGAGCTGTCCGTGACCGACGAGCAGCGGTTGCGCCGTGGGGTGCGGGCGTTGCGGACGATCAACAACGAACACCTGCCGTGGGCACGTTCGCCCGCCTTCACGGAAGCTCAAGCCGCCGGCGTCAGGCTGTGGATGAACACCACATGGCGGCAATTGTCGCTGGCCCAATTCGAGGAGGGTTGACACATGGCACCGGACAACGGTCGGGGGATCGGGGCAGTTCTCACCCGTTACCGAACGGCCGCCGGCCTGACGGTGGACGAGGTGGCCGAACTGATGGGCGTGCGCCGCAGCCAAGTCGCCAAGTACGAAGCGGACGAGGTGGAGCCGCCCGACCACCGGTTGGAGGCGTTCGCCGTCGCGGTCGGGGTGCTGCCCGTGGAACTGTCTCTGGAGTGCCTGTTCCACGTCGAGCCGCAACTCCGCAACAAGCCTACTGGCCGACTCTTTCAGCAGGGGTTGGACGAACACCGAGCGGCATTGGCCGCGGAGGAGAAACAAGGGAAGGCGGCCGGCAAGAAGCCGTCCGCCCGCAAGCCGGTTACTCGAACTCCACCCCGCCGCCGCGTTTCACGTTGAAGTACTTGGCGGTCGGGTGGTGGAACACGATGGCCGTGGTGCTCTGCTCCGGTTCGAGCAGGAACTGCTCGGTCAGGGTGATGCCCACCTGAGTCGGGTCGATGAGGGCGAACAGGCCGGTCTGGTCTTCGAGTCGCGGGCAGGCCGGGTAGCCGAACGCGAACCGCCGCCCGCGGTAGTGCCCCTTGAACAGCTTCTGGATCGTCGGCGAGTCCTTGCCGCCGATGCCCCACTCGGCCCGCAAGTGCTTGTGGAAGTACTCCGCGAACGCCTCGGCGCTCTCCACGCCCAGCCCGTGCAGGAACAGGTAGTCCTGGTACTTGTTCGCGTCGCGGAGGTGGTTGCACCGCTTCGTCACCTCGTGCCCCACGGTCACTGCCATCATGCCGATGTAGTCCACCGGCTGGCCGTCCTGCAGCGGTTCGACGTAGTCGCTCAGGCAGAGGAAGTCGGCGAAGTCCTGCCGCGGGAAGGTGAACTGTTGGAGGACAGTTTTGCGGTCCGGGGCGTACACGGAAAGTGTTTGGCCGTCGGACGCGGCGGGGAAGAAGCCGTAGGTGGCGGCGGGTTGTAGCACGTTCTCGGCGAGGCAGAACGCCTTCAGCCGCTCCAGCGCCGGTCGCGCGGTGGTGTCGATCTGCTCCTTGTACACCTCCGGCTTCACCCCGCCCTTCTCGAACCCCCACTGGCTGCTGAACAGGGTGAGTTCGTTCAGGTACGGGAACACGTCGTCGATCTTCGCCGTGAACGTGCGGACGCCGAGGAACGGCGGGACGGGGATGTCGGTCGCCCGCGGCAGGTTCGGGGCGCGGGCGTACTTCGGCGCGGTGTACGCTTCCGGCGGGGCGTGGTGTGTGGCGGCGTCGGTGTGCGTCGGTTTCGCCGAACTCCCCAGCGCGACCGCGGCCATGGCCGGGCTGGTGCGGGCGATCTTCTTCTTCAGCATCAGCTCGTCCATGATCCGCAGGCCGTCGAACGCGTCGGCCCCGTAGTACACCTTCCCCTTGTAGATGCGGGTCAGGTCGTCCTCGACGTACTTCCGGTTCAGCGCCGCCCCGCCCAGGATGACCGGCGGGTTCAGCCCGCGGTCGTTCAGCGTCGTCAGGTCTTCCTTCATGATGACGGTGGACTTCACCAGCAGACCGCTCATGCCGATGGCGTCGGCCCCGTTCTTTTGATACTCCGCGATCATCGCATCGACCGGCTGTTTAATACCCAGGTTGTAAACCTTATACCCGTTGTTGGTGAGGATGATGTCGACCAGGTTCTTGCCGATGTCGTGAACGTCGCCCTTCACCGTGGCCAGCACGATCTTGCCCTTCTCCTGGCCCTCCGCCTTCTCCATGAACTTTTCCAGGTACGCCACCGCCGCCTTCATCACCTCGGCGCTTTGCAGCACGAACGGCAGTTGCATCTGCCCGCTGCCGAACAGGTCGCCGACCACCTTCATCCCGCCCAGAAGGATGTTGTTGATGATGTCGATCGGGGTGTACTTCAACATGCCCGCGTCGAGGTCGGGGATGAGCGTCTCGCGGCGGCCCTGGATGATGGCCTGCGTCAGCCGCGTTTCCACCGTCTCGCCGAGCGACTGCCCCTTCTTGCTCTCCACCTTCTTGTCGGCGTAGTGCTCGATGAGCAGTTGCAACGGGTCTTCGACGCACTCGCCGGTGGCGTCGAAGACCCGCTCGTCGAAGAGCAGCCGGCGGGCCAGTTCCTTGCCCTGCTCGTCGATGCTGTTCAGCGGCAGGATTTTCGACGCATGAAGGATGGCCGAGTCGAGGCCGTACTGAATCACGTGGTGCAGGTAGACCGAGTTCACCACCTGCCGGGTGTACGGGCTGAGGCCGAAGCTACAGTTGCTCAGCCCGACGTGCGTGAGGCACCCCGGCAACTTCTGCTTGATGAGCCGGATGGCCTCGAACGTGGCGATGGCACTCTTGCGGGTCTGCTCCTGGCCGGTGCTCACCGGGAACACGAGCGGGTCGAACATCAGGTCCGTCGGCGGGATGCCGTACTCGTTCACCACGATGTCGTAGATCCGCTGCGCCACCTCGAACTTCCACTCGGCGGTATCGGCCTGGCCCTTCTCGTCGATGGTGAGGGCCACCAGCCCGGCCCCGTACTTCTTCGCCAGCAGCGCCTTCGGGTCGAGCGTCTTGCGGCCGTCTTCCAGGTTGATGCTGTTCAGGATCGTCTTGCCACTGCACAGCTTGAGCGCCGCCTCGATCACCGGCGTCTCGGTGCTGTCGAGCATCATCGGCTTGCTCAGTACCGCGTTGTACCGCTTGATGACCTCCTTCATGTCCCGTACGCCGTCGCGGCCGACGTAGTCGACGCACACGTCGAGCAGGTGAACGCCTTCGCGCTCCTGCTCCTGGGCCATTTCGACGAGACCGTGCCAGTCTTCCTTTTCGAGCAACTGCTTGAACTTCCGCGAGCCGTTCGTGTTCGTCCGCTCGCCGACCAGCAGCGGCTTCTGATCGACCACCAACTCTTGCGACGTTTGCAAACTGCTCACCATCGCCAGCGGCTCTACCGCTCTCGCCGCCGGCCGCTTGCCGCCGACGCGGTCCACCACCGCCTTCAGGTGCTCTGTCGTGGTGCCGCAGCACCCGCCGATGATGCTCACCCCGAAGTCGTTGACGAACCGCTCGTGCCAGTCGGCCAGCCCGTTGGGGTCGAGCGGGAAGTACGTTTCGCCGTTGCGGTTCTCCGGCAGGCCGGCGTTCGGCAGCACACTGATGCGCTTCTTACAGTGCCGGCTCAGGTGCTTGATGTCGTCGAGCATCAAGTCGGGGCCGACCCCGCAGTTCATGCCGATCACGTCGATCTCGTCGATGGGATCGAGCGCCACCAGCCCGGCCGGGATGTCGGTGCCCGGCAGCATCTTCTTGTTCGCGTCGATGATGGTGAGCTGCACCATGAGGGGCAGCCGCACGCCCATCTGCTTCATCAGCTCGATGGCGGTGATGGCCACGCACTTCGCTTGCAAAATGTCGAAGCACGTTTCGATCAGGATGGCGTCGACGCGCTCCTCGATCATCACCCGCAGTTGCGTGCGGTACGCTTCGGCCAGGGTGTCGAAGTCCACGTAGATGGCCGGGTCGGTCAGGCTCGGCATCTTGGTGCCTGGCCCGACGCTGCCGACGACGAACCGCGGACGGTCCTTCGTGGCGAACTGTGCGGCCACCTCTTTGGCGAGGCGGATGTTCTGGCGGTTGATCTCGTCCGTGCGGTCGGCCATGCCGAACTCGCCCAGGCCGATGGTGTTGGCGTTGAACGTGTTCGTCTCGACGGCGTCGCACCCGGCCTCGAAGAACCCGGCGTGGATCTCCCGAATCCAATCCGGCTTGGTGTACACCAGCGTGTCCGACAGGTTCATCAGCGACTTGCCGGTCGGCGAGTACCCCCAGTCCTTGTCCGTCGGCTTGTAGCGGTGCAGGCTGGTGCCCATCCCGCCGTCAAGAATGAGGACGCGGTCGTCGGCCAACTTCAGGAACGGGTGATCGAAGGAGGGCATGGTCGGTCTCGGGGCGAGGTCAAGCTCACTGTGAAGATACATCCGCGGAGGGAGTGATTTTACAACTTGACGGGCGGCCGTGCTCTGCTCGCTCCGCGAGCGGGTTCAAGTTGACCGCTCGCGGAGCGAGCAGAGCACACAGGCGGAAGTGGTCAGAAAATGCCGCCGCCGCGCCCATCCATGGGCGCGGCGGCGGGTGCGGGAGCGTCCGTGCCCCGCGCCACGAGCGGCACAATAAGAAGCCACACCCCGTGCGGTCTGGGGTCGAGAAAGCGGTTCGACCACCGCACGGTTCGCGTCCGTGCTAGCCGCGCGTCCTGCGGGGCAAAGTGGTGTGGGTTCGGCCGGTCGTGGTGGCTTGGCCTCCGCCGTCCGGCGGAGGGTCAGAAGTTAGGCGATGAAGTCCGGCGGGTGCCCGCCGAAGTGCCGGGTGAAGGAAGGGGTCATCACGCGAGGTGTGATGAGGGCGCGAGCGGTGCGATCGGTGAGGATCGTCTCGTGCATCCCGGCGTCCCCTGGGTGACTAAGTGCGGCTGATGGGCGATAAGTTACCGTCTCGGCGGCACACTGCAAGTCAAATCCTGGGACACCACGGTGTCAGCGGGGAATGTGCGGATTCGCCTGCGTTTTCAGGTCGAAACGCCGATTGGCAGGATGCAAAGGTGGGGCGTCAAGGGGGAAATGGTCGGCCGCGTGGGGGGCGAATCGGCAGCCGCCAATCGCCGGAAAGTGTTGGCCGGTGGGACACTTCGGCCCACCGGCCCGATCCGTTGAAGAAGAAATCCACAAAAAAGAAAAAACCTCCACCTGTGCCGTTCCAGACGATTTTGGGAACCCGCAGTTGAGATGGGAGCCTCACCCCGGACTTTCGGATCCCACTACATTCCCGCCGAGGCGGGGATGGGCTTGCGAGCCGCCGGAGTAGTAAAGAAAGGCCCCCATGCGGATTTTGTAGGTTCGCCAAGTGAGTGTCTGGGTCTCGAACACCGCAGAGGCACAAGCATAGTAACCCGAACCACGTGTCGGATCAAACGCAGTCGCGCGGTCGTGGCGCACTCCGCCACCGCCCCGCGTGCCCCGTTCGCCAAATCGCCCCGAACTCCCGCCGTCGCGCCGGTCGCTACGACCCGCACACGCTTCCGGCCTACGCAGGTCGCACGCCGAGCGGTCGGGCGATTGACCGTGATGCCGCGACGGAGTACCGTCAGGGGAGTCCGCCGAGGGCCGTGCGATGTCTTCACCAGCCGAAATGATTGTCGGGTACAACGAGTTCCGGCCCGTCGTGCCGCCCGCCCCACCGCCCGATGCCAGTGAGTACACCCTGCATCGCGCCCTCCGCATCCTCCGTGACGGCGTGCGGGCGGACGACTGCTTGCCGATCACCGACGAGGTGCGGAGGGTCGTGGCGGGGGAGGAGGCGTATTTCACCGCGAGACTCGGCGGCACCCCACCCGCCGCGAGCTACATGCGCGGCATCCTGGTTGACCAGATTCTGGCCGACCAGATGCCGGACCAGCACGTCGCCTACCTCGACGACGAGAAGGGCGTGGTTGTGCTCGCGGTCGGGTTGGACGACATCTCGGTGCTGCTACGGAGCCCTGATCGACCGCCCGAAGACGGTCTCGTGCTCACCTACGTCGATGCCCCCGGCACCATCTCCGCGTTGGGTCTGAAGTGATGCCGACGTTCGCCCTGCCGGTCACACAGCACATCGTCCTCAATCCGGCTGGTGGCGGACCGATCCGCCGCTTCCTCAGCGCGCAAGTGCGGCTCGAAGTGGAGACGACAGGCGGGCGGTGGGAGCCGATCAGGCAGTGCCTGATCGACACCGGGGCAAGCTACACCACGATGAGTGCGACTCTCGCCCGCGCCTACGGCATCCCGTTCCCGCCTGAAACGTCCGAGGTGATCCAGAACGCGGCGACGGGCCGGCGGCGTGTTCGTGTCCACGACGGCGAAATCCGCATCCGGTTTTCGCAACTGCCCGGTCACACCTTCCGCCTGTACTGCCTGTTCGTCGAAGAGACGCCGCCGAACGTGCCGGTGCTGATCGGGTTGCACGACACGCTCGAAGTGTTCCGGTTGGCGTTCGACGGGCGACCGGCAGCGGACGCTCCGGCCGGGCGGGTGGTCCTCGAAACGGTGTAGCGACTTCTCGTATCACATCCGCACGCCTCCGGAGTGCCGTCATGTCGCGCCGCCTGTTGCTCGCCCTGCTGCCGCTGTTCGTGCTCGGGTGTTGGCCGGTGCCGAGCGTGCCTCCGCCCCTGCCGGAGATGCCGCCTCCGTACCCGGACACTGCCGCGTTGCGGCCGGCCATCGCCTTCGACGGAGAACACCTCTACTGCGGCACCGGGTTCGTCGTCGCCGACACGGCCGGCAAGAAGTACCTGATCACCGCCGAGAGCATCCTGGGTGACAAATACGAGTGGCCGTCGGCGCGATCCATCATCCTTGACCACATGAATTCGGCGGATGGGGCCGCTATCGCCACGTGTGCCGCTCGGCCGCTCTACATCGGCCGCTCCTACCTCCACGGGGATTGCACGGCCGATATGGTCATCTGGCCGCTCGACGACGGGGAAAAGGTGCAACCGCTCAAACTGGCCGCAACTGACCCGAAACCGAATGAGGTGGTGTGGGGTGTGGGAGAGGCCACACCCGCTTCAGGACCGAAGGCGTATCGATTTCGGGTGCGTGACCAGATCGATGGGGGACTTGCCCTCGCAGCCGTCGATTCCCCGCTCATGTCCCGGTTTGAGGGCGCACCGCTCCTGAACGCGAACGGTGAGGTGGTCGGGATTGTGCTTGGTGAAAGAAATTGGCCGGCCAGTGTCGCAGGCACCGTCAGTGGGATTCGTCGCCGCCTGTCGGAGGCCGGCGTGAGCGTGCCGTGACTGGTCGGGGTAGGTGCCGCCTGCCGGGCGGCACACGCAAACAGTGCCGCCCGGCAGGCGGCACCTACTTCTCACCCGCCGGGGTCGGCCGCGACCGACGGGTGGACCTGCGCGAACTCCTCCCACGTGCGGTACACGAACGGCATCGCGCCGGCCCGCCGTAGGGTCTTCGCCTGCGCCCGCGGGAGCAGGTAGTGGTAGTCGTTCGGGGCGTTCGGGTCGCGGTACAGGATGAACCGCACGGTGGGCGCGTTCGGGTCGTCGGGGATCGGGTGGGCCGTGAGGGTCACGTTCTCGACCAGTTGCCACCCGGCCGGCAGCGCGGCCCGCGGGCGGGCGTCCACGAACACGTGGTGCCGTTCGCCCGTCTCGGATCGCCCGCCGCGAATGAGGTACATGGCCCGTCCCTGACGTGGGTCCCTCTGATTAACGAGCGGGGCCGTCGATTTTTGCCCCCGCGTGACCGGGTGCCTTGGGCCGGCTACTGGGACAGCACCACCACGTTCGACACCACCTTGCCGGTGGCCACCGGGTTCGGCCGCTTCTCCACCCACACCTCCAGCCTGCCGGTGGACCCCTTCAGCCCGAGTTGCGTCCGGCTCGACGTGTACGACCACCCCTTGCCGGTCGGGTAGACCGGCTCCGTCACCGTGCTGCCGCCGCACTTCATGACGACGTAATACTGCCCCTTGTCGCCGCTCTGGTTCTGCTTCTGCGTGACCGTCCAGCCGACGCTCGGCGCGTCGGTCATGCGGAACCCCGGCGTGCGGGTGACGTTCGACACCTCGACCTCGGTGCTCCCGCCGCCGCCGGCGAACCCCTCGCCCCCGCCCACCAGCCAGTCGAACGACCACCACCCGCACCCGCCGCAGATGACCAGCAGCGCCAGCGCACTGCCGATGAACGCCAGCAGCATGACGACCGGGATGTTTACGAGTTACGCAGTTGGCCCCATCGCGCCAGTTCTGACCGGAATCTGGATGCGTCGGGGCAATGTGGGCAAAGCTCGCTCTTTCCCAAACCCCCAGGAACCGGCCAACTGCGTAACTCGTAATGTTGTCGTTCGCCTTCACCCGCGGGCCGTCGTCGGCCGCCCGCCGCTTCTTCTTCGGCGCGTCGTCCTCCTCGTCGTCTCGCCGCTTCTTCTTCGGCGCGTCGTCGTCGTCCGCGTCGTCGCGGGACCGCTTCTTGCGGGGGCGGTCGTCGTCCTCTTCCTTCTCGTCCCGCTCCTGGAATCGCTTCTTCGGCCCGCGGGACGATTTCGGCTCGTCCGACGGGGCGTCGTCGTCGTCGCGGTCGGCTGGCATGGGTGGGCAGCTCCTGACACGGAGTCGGCGTGCCGTCAGTGTACCGGCTGAAATGGGTGCCGACACCGCCCGCCGTGGGGTACATTACCCGCAGGCCGATTCCACCCGCCCGAGGACGACCGATGAGTTGCGACAAACACGCCCACGATCACGACCACGCTCACGGCAGCGGGTGCGGGCACACGGCGGTGAAGCACGGCGACCACGTGGACCACCTGCACGACGGGCACCTGCACCACACCGCCACTGACGGCAGCGTGGAGGAGCACACCCTGGCGGTGGACGGCGTCAACCCGGCCGACTGCACGCCCGCGCACGCCTGCGGGGCGCACGACGCCGCCCACGTCCACGGGCCGGACTGCGGGCACGAGGCGGTGCCGCACGGCGACCACACCGACTACCTGGTGGACGGCCACCTGCACCACCCGCACGGCGACCACTGCGACGACCACGGCCCGGTGAGCGTGGTGAAGTGACGGTGAGTCCGACGAGCCGCGACCGGGAGGGGGCGGGTGATTTACCCCCCGCTCCCTCGCGGTCGCGGCTCGTTCACGGCCACCCACCCCAGCACCCCCGCGATCAGCCACTGGCCGGTACACAGCCACAGGTAGGCGATGTGCCAGCCGCGGAAGCCGTCGGCCACGGCGTTCGCGGTCGGATCGATCATGCCGTCCATTTGAAGGTGCAGGACCGCGAGCGCGTTCAACATGGCCAGGCTCGCCGCCCACAGCACCCACTTCCACACCCGCGGTCTCGTCGCCATCAGTTCCCAAAAGTACGCCGCGTGGGCGAACAGGCCGAACAGGTTCAGCCAGTTGGTCACCCGCTGCGTCACGAGCCCCTGCCCGAAGTGGCCGTGAATGTCTGTGCCGGTCGGCACCACCACCGCGGCGTAGAACACGAACCCGCCCTGCCAGACGGCGACGGTGAGCAGCAGCACGAACCGGCGGAGTCGGGCGGGCATGAAGAACACCTGCGGGCAGATCGTCCATAAGATGGATCGACCCGGCGGTGGCCGGGCGACACCCGACTACCTCCCTACGAGTTGCACCGTCATGCGGAAAGTGATCGCCGCCCTGCTCGTCGCCGCCCTGTCGGCGGCCGGCGGGTTCGCACAAGAGAAGAAGGACGACAAGAAGGCCAAGCTGGGCGTGGGGGACGCCGCCCCGGCCCTGAAGGTGACGGAGTGGATGAACGGCAGCGAGCCGAAGACGTTCGAGAAGGACAAAGTGTACATCCTCGAGTTCTGGGCCACCTGGTGCGGGCCGTGCATCGGGGCGATGCCGCACCTGACCGAGCTGGCGAAGGAGAACGCGGCCAAGGGGCTGGTGGTCATCGGCCTGACGAACAAGGACGGGCAGGGGAACAACCAGAAGTCGGTGGCCGCGTTCGTGGACAAGAACAAGGGCGACAAGCTGGGGTACGTGGTCGGGTACAGCGACGGCGAGGAGACGTACAACGCGTACATGGAAGCGGCCGGGCAGCAAGGGATCCCGTGCTCGTTCGTCGTCGGCAAGGGCGGCAAGGTGGAGTACATCGGCCACCCGATGAACCTGGACGAGGTGCTGCCGAAGGTGCTCGACGGCACGTGGAAGGGGAAGGCCGACGCCGACGCGATGGAGGCGCGGGAGAAGGAGTTGGAGAAGGTGTTCGAGGAGAAGTCGCCCGACGCCATGCTGGCCAAGCTGGGCGAGTACATGAAGAAGCACCCGGAGAAGGCGAAGGGGGACGACGTGCGGGGGATGCAGATGGGCCTGCTCATGGAGCTGAAGAAGTTCGACGACGCCAAGCCGATCGCCGAGGCGCTCATCGCCGAGTCGGAGAAGAAGAAGAAGGCGGTGCCGGCCGTGTACGCCCTGGGGTTCGCCGACAAGAAGGCCAACCCGGACAAGAAGCACTTCGACGTGGGCGTGAAGGCGCTGGAAACGGCCCTCAAGTTCGACGAGAAGAACCTGCAACTGCTCATGGCGGCCGTCGAGATCTACACCGCCGCCGGCGATAAGGACAAGGCCGAGGCGTTCGGCAAGAAGGCCATCGAAGCCGCCCCGAACCCGCAGACCCGCAAGGAGGTCGAGAAGGCCGTCGAGGACATCAAGAAGGGCAAGTGAGTTCGCAGACCTCACCCCCCGGCCCCCTCTCCATGAATGGAGAGGGGGCCGGGGGGTGAGGTCCCACTTCCGCCTCACATCTGGCCTCCGCACCTCCCCCACCTTCCGCTCGTGAATCGCCAACTTCGCCCGCATCCGCGTTGACACCCCCGCCGCTCTCGTTATTCTCCCGCCCTCTTGCACGCCAGGATTCCGCCCCGACCGACCGTCGAGGGCACGCACCCGAGGCCCCGACCCGGCGATGGCCGACGCCACCACCACCGTCGCGGCCCTGCGGCAGAACATGCGGCGGTTCGCCGCCGCCCGCGCGTGGGACCCGTTCCACACGCCGAAGAACCTGACGCTGTGCCTGGCCAGCGAGGTGGGCGAGCTGTGCGAGATCTTCCGCTGGCTGACGGCGGACGAGAGCGTGACCGCGAGCCGCGACCCGGCCCAGCGGGAGCGGATCGCCGACGAGCTGGCCGACATCGCCAACGTGCTGTTCCTGCTGTGCGAGCACACCGGCATCGACCTGAGCGAGGCGGTGACGGCGAAGACGGCGAAGAACGCGATCAAGTACCCGGCCCCAGGGCCGTGAGGCGGTTCGGGTGGCCGGCTCTCGCCGAGAGCCGGTCGGATGCCGCTCTCGGCGAGAGCGGCCCACCCGAGCGAACGTGAACCACTTGCCCGGTGGCGACCGGGTCGGCACACCACGTCGGGGGGCGGGGTGTGCCGGCCGGTCCGTCGAACTCATGCCGACGGCGGCGTTGTCTTCAGGGGGGATCGAACCGTGCGCACCCGACTGCTGTTCCGGATGACGTGGGCGACCGCGGCGGTCGTGGCCGCCCTGAGCGGCGGGGTGGCGTCGGCCCAGGCCCCGCCGCCGGCACCGCCGAAGTATTACCCCGGCACCGTCACGCCGAGTCCGGTCGCCGCGCCGACCCTTCCGCCGGTCGCGGCCCCGGCCCCGCCCAAGCCGAAGCTGTTCTCGGCCAGCGGCGAGGGCGTCCGCCCGATCTCCGCCACCGAACCCGAACAGCTCAAGGCCGAGGTGCCGAAGGCCGACCCGGTGCCGCCGCGGGGCACGCCCCTGCCGCCGCTGCCGGAGTTCCCGAAGCCGTCGCCGGCCGTCACCCCGGTCGCCGACCCCTTCCCGGTGCCGCCGCCGACCGTGACCACCGAAC
Source organism: Planctomycetia bacterium (assembly GCA_031441625.1). GTDB lineage: Bacteria > Planctomycetota > Planctomycetia > Gemmatales > Gemmataceae > JALHQU01. The sequence goes on along the minus strand of JANNQE010000095.1, from coordinate 1,568 downwards.
GCCTGCCGGCCGCACCCAAGCCGCTGGAAAACATCACCCCGCTCGTGACGCCCACCGCGCCGGCCATCACGCCCGTGCCCGCCGGGGTGCCGAGTGCGACCAGCCTGTCGGCCAAGCACGCGCCGAGCGTGAGCGTCGAGTACGAGATGCCGGAGTCGGTCGGCGTCGGCCAGCCGCTCGCGTACACGCTGATCGTCAAGAACACCGGCACCGCGGCCGTCGGCGGCGTGCGCGTCGAACAGGAAATCCCCGTCGGGGTGACGTACCAGAGCAGCGACCCGCCGGCCGACGCCACCACCGACGGCAAACTGGCGTGGGCGGTCGGCACGCTCGACGCCGCGGCCGAGAAGAGGATTAAGGTGACGGTCAAGCCGGCCGACGAGGGGGAAGTCCGCGGCCGGGCGGTGGTGACGTTCACGTCGGCGGTCGAGGCGAAGGTGAAAGTGACCCGCCCGCGGATCGGGGTGAACATTGCCGCCGTCGAGACGGCGCGGGTGGGCGAGAAGGTGCAGTTCACCATCAAGCTGACGAACACGGGCAGCGGGGCGGCCTCGGCCATGACTCTGCACGCCCGCCTGACGGACGGCCTGACGCACGCGGCCGGGAACGTGATCGAGGCCCCTCTGTCCAACCTGCCGGCCGGTCAGACGAAGACGCTGACGCTCGAGTGCGTGGCGGCGAAGGCCGGCGCGCAGCAGTGTACGCTCACCGTGTTCGCCGACACCAACCCCGGCGAGTCGGCGAAGGCGAACGTGAACCTGGTCGAGCCGCAACTGGTGGCCAAGCAGACCGGCCCGGCCAAGTGCCTGGTGAAAGCCGAACCCGTTTACCAGATCGACCTGACCAACCCCGGCACGGCCGCGACCGACCCGGTGAGCGTGTGGACCACCATCCCGGAAGGGTTCGAGGTGGTGCAGGCGTCGGACGGGGGCACGTTCGTGCCGACCAACAAGGCGGTCGGGTGGAAACTGAACGGGCTGACGGCCGGCGGGAGCAAGTCGCTCACGCTGAAACTGCGGAGCGTCGGCCCGGCCGACGCGGTCGTCCGCACCGTCGTGCAGGCCACGCCGGAGGGCGGCAAGGGGAAGGGGCTGGAGGCCAAGTGCGACACGCCGGTGAGGGCGGAGGGCGTGCCGGCCCTGCGGTTCGAGGTGATCGACGTGGAAGACCCGGTGGAGGTGGGCAAGGAGGCGCTGTACGAGATCAAGGTGACGAACCAGGGGACGGGGCCGTGTACGAACGTGGTGGTGGTGGGCGAACTGGCCGACGGCACGGTGTTCGGGTCGGCCAGCGGGCCGACGACCGGGCGGGCGTCCGGCAACGTGGTCACGTTCGAGGCGCTGGCCACCCTGCCGGTGAAGGGCGAGGCGGTGTTCAAGGTGAAGGTGAAGGGGACCGTCGCCGGCGACGCGCGGTTCAAGGCGAAGGTGGCGTGTGACCAGATCAAGAACGCGGTGAGCAAGGAAGAGAACACCCGGTTCTACAAGGAGTGACGATGTCGCCCTCTCCCCTTGAGGGAGAGGGTGGCGAGCGGGGCGAGCCGGGAGAGGGTGGTTTGATGCCCCCTC